>DASXJE010000160.1 GCA_036497565.1 Mycobacteriales bacterium | reverse complement strand
TGAGCGAGCCCAGCGCCCGGGTCTTCGACTCTGTCGCCGGGCGCGTGGGCGCGGTCGTTGCGGGGCGCAAGACCTATGAGGACTCCGAACACTTCGGTGGGAAGGGCCCGCACCCGAGCGCCCGACTGGTCGTCCTCAGTCATCGGGCGGCGCCGGAGATCACCGAGCAGCAGACCCTCGTCACCACCGGCATCGAGGACGCGGTCGCGGCCGCTCGCGAGGCCGCCGGCGACAAGGACGTCGCCCTCATGGGCGGCGGCGCACTCACCGAAGGGTTGAAGGCAGGGCTCGTCGACGAAGTGATACTGCATCAGGTGCCGGTCCTGCTCGGCGGCGGACGACCCTTCTTCCAGACGCTTCCCGGGCACGTGCAGCTCCGCCTCGTCGACGTCGTCCCGGCGCCCGGTGTCACCCACCTCCACTACGAGATCGCACGATGACCGTGAGGAGAACAGAGATGCTCGATCCCGACGTACGCCGAGTCCTCGATGGCACCTCGCTGGCCCACCTGGCCACGGTTCTGCCCGACGGATCGCCCCACAGCGTCCCGCTGTGGGTCGCCACGCACCGCGACCAGATCGTTTTCCTGACCGGCCCGGGCTCGCGCAAGGCCCGTAACCTGCGCCGGGACCCGCGCGTGGCGCTGTCCCTGACGCCGGCCGACAACCCGTTCCAGCCGGTCATCGTCCGTGGCCGGGTCGTCGAATGGCTCGATGGCGACGCGGCCTGGGAGGTCATCGACCAGATCTCGATGAAATATGTCGGTGCGCCCTACTCCCGAGCAGAGGAACGCGTCGTCGGCGTCATCGAGCCTGAACGGCAGACCGTCGGCGTCAGCTGATCCGGGGGAGTGCAGGCTCCTGCTCTATCGTCCGCGTAGTGATGGTGCAGATCGACGGCCTTTCGGGGACCGGTAAGACGACACTCGCCGCAGAACTGACGCGGCAGGGCTACCGTGCCGTCGACTCAGACGCAATGTTCGCCTACTTTGCCGACCCGGTGACCGGCTTGCCGACCGAGGTCGAGACTCGAGCGAACTGGATGTGGGACAGCCAAAAGCTACGGGCTTTTGCCCTGGCGTCTCGTGACGCGTCCGTATTCATCTGTGGCGGAGCAATGAACCAGGATGATTTCCGAGATTTATTTGCCAAACGATTCACGTTGCGTGTCGATAACGACACGATGCGAGAAAGACTTCTCTCTCGAACCAACAATTGCTTTGGGCAGAGCCCGGAAGAACTCGCTGAGCAGCTCGAGCTGAATACCGACGTCGTGGAAGACGCTAAGCGCATCGGATCGATCGTCATCGATGCGACAAGGCCCATCGACGAAGTCGCGGACGACATTGTGCGGACGGCACTCTCACGGCCATGATCGCGGGGCCGGGCGACGCGGGTCGAGGCATCCCGGTCGCCGAGCGCGCCAAGCGGGAGCCCCACGGTTCATAGGCTGCAACCACCGTTATCTCCAACGCCGATAATGAGCATTATGTCAAGTAGGAGAGATCCCGTCCCGTGTTGAGGACGGGATGACGGCCACGAGGGGGTCCCCCGTGCGTGTCCTGCCGCTCAGCCGGATACGACGTTGACGGAAGCCCAGGGAGTTCTGTGGACTCTGAACATGGCGGTGATCGAGGACGTTCGAGCGCTGGGCGCAGAGTTGGAGCGCTCCTACCACGCGTACGTTCACGGGAGGTTGAAGTTCCGCGTCGGTCAGATCGTCTACGTGGCGTTCTCCCTCGACGAGAAGGTGATGGGTTTCGCCTTCCCGAAGGAGGAGCGGGCGGCGTTCGTCGCGGGCGATCCACGCAAGTTCCAGATGCCATCGGCGTCGGATCTGCGCTTCAACTGGGTCGACTCAGATCTTGAGTCACTGGAACCCACCGAGGCCCGCGAGCTCGTCGTCGACGCTTGGCGCATGGTCGTCCCCAAGAAGCTCTCTCGCGCCTACGATCTCGCGTACCCCAACGGCCCGGGTTAGCGATGGCGTGAACCAGCTCCTGAGAGGTGACGCACATGCCCGAGGTCGTATTACCGCTGACGGTTCGAGATCTGACCGTGCCGGATCTGCCGGCGTGTGCCTGGGCCGGATCCGGCGTCGCCAGATCACTGGAACGCGCCGGGACCGGTGAGGTCGACTATCTCGCGGTCTGCCCACCGTCCGGACTGCCGGTCGCGTTGGGTGGGGTCGACTACACGTTGACCTCCGGCGCCGGGACGCTGTGGCAGCTGTCGGTGCACGAGTCGCTGCGGTCGTGCGGGATCGGCACGATCCTCGTTCAGGCTGCGGAGCAGCGGATCCGTGCCCGCGGTCTGAACCGGGCTGAGTTGGGCGTGGACGAAAACTACCCGCGGCCGCGCGCTCTGTATGAGCGGCTCGGTTACGTCGCGCACGGCCGCGAGCCCGGCTCATGGGATCAGGAGGCTCCGGACGGCTCCATCACCCGTTACGAAACGATGATCACGCTGATGCACAAGCCGCTGCCATAGTTGCCGGCCGACCGCTCCCCCGGTGCACCTATGCTCGCCGACATGGCGCTCCCCTCCGAATCTCTCGTCCGCGCGTTTGCTCCCGTCGGCCGGCTCCGTGCCTCCATCAACCTGGGCAACCCGATCCTCGCGCATCGTGATGCGGCCACCGGCGAGGCCGGCGGTGTCTCGGTCGATCTGGCGCGGGCGCTCGGGCGGGAGCTCGATCTCGAGGTCGAGTTGGTCTTGTTCGAGAAGGCCATGCTCTCGGTGGATGCCGTGCGGAGCGAGAAGGCCGACGTCGGCTTCTTCGCGGTGGATCCGGCGCGCAGCGACGGTCTGCGCTTCACCGCGCCGTACGTGCTGATCGAGGGCAGTTATCTAGTGCCCGACCGCTCCCCCATGCACGACAACGCCGACGTGGATGACGCCCGGAACCGGGTAGCGGTCGGACAGGGCAGCGCCTATGACCTCTTCCTCTCGCGCGAGCTTCAGGCGGCGCAGGTCGAGCGCGTGGCCAATGCGCCTGCGGTGCTACAGGCGCTGAAGACCGGCCAGGTCGAGGTGGCGGCCGGCATTCGCCAGCTGCTGGAGGGCTGGGCCGGCGACGATCCGTCGTTGCGCATGCTGCCCGGCCGGTTCATGGTGATCCAGCAGGCGATGGGTCTGCCGGCCGGACGCGGTGACGCCGCCGCAGAGGCGCTGGCGGAATTCGTCGAACGCAGCAAGTCCACCGGATTCGTCGCCGAAGCACTGGCGCGACACGGCATCGAGGGCGCCTCCGTCGCACCGGCTGGTTAGCCTCTCCCCTGGTTTCCAGCGGCAAACATGGTCACAGGGCGGTGGTCCGCAGTATGGCGACGGCCTGGATTGTCGCGTAGCCACGCCACTCCAGGGCTGCGGCAGGGCTGTACGTCGGGTAGTCCACGGTCCATCCGCCGTCGGGCTGCTGTTGGCGGGCCAGCCGGTCGAGGTCCGCCGCGATGGCGTCCTTCGGGAACGACGCACGCGAGGGCGCATCCGCATACGGGGTGAAGTCCAGGAGGTGCAGCGCCTCTCCCTCCGCGCCTCCGGCCACGGGAGTCGGGCCGTCGCTGACCACGTGGCGGGTGAGCCGGTCGAGCACCGGGTGGGCGCGGGGGTCGGCGTCGGCCACCGCGTCGAGGAAATGCATCGCGAACATCAGCTCGTAGGCGTGCAGAGTCTCGACGGTCGGATCGATCGCGTCCAGGCAGTAGGCCGTGGCGGCAACGAGCCACGGATGTCCCGCGATGTCAGGACGGTGCCGCGCGAGCCGGTGAGCTCGAGCCGCCAGCTGCGTCGTCATCTGCAGCGACGACGTCGTCGTATCGGCATCCACCCAGTGCGACGCGTTCCCCGCGGTGTCGGAATATGGGAGGCCGAAGGGCATGCCACCGTCGGGGAGTGTGTGGCCCGCGAGCCAGTCGCACAGCTCCACCGGACGCTGACTCTTCGTGTCGCGGACCTCGGCGAAGATCTCGAGGGCGTGCATGGCCGCCACCGGCTGGCTCGTCGCCGACCGCTGGTCGGGTTCCAGCGCCCACCCGTAGCCCATGTCGGGGTTGCGATAAGCGTCGAGCGCGGCAAGCACGTCGTCCGGCGATCCCTCGCCCAGCAGCAGGCTCAGCCGGCGTCTTTCGAGAATTCGTGCGTGGGTGGCCACGAACGTGACCGCGGCGTCGAGATCCATATCCATGCCGGCATCCTTGCAAAGAGGTCCGACATCAATTGGCCGCGTAGGTGTCGAGGTCGGTCGGTACGGCGGAAACGTCGAGGTCGGAGCGCAGGCGGAGGAAGCGGAGCCCGTGCCGCCATCGGTCGCCGTGGATGGCGACGTCGACGCGGATCTCGGCGACCACGGTCGGGTCGACGCGGATGTAATCGGTCGGCCGGCCGGCACTCCCCCACCCGCCGGGCAACATCTCCGGCCACGGGTGAGTCGCCTGAGCACGCGTGAGTACGGCGCCGACGGCGGCCGAGTCGGCGGCGTGCAGCGGTACGGTCCGCCCGGCCACGATGAGCTCACCCGACTCCGAGGCATAACGACCGACGATCAGCTCGGCAGGACGGTCGAGCCCGCCCGTCACGCCGCCGATGATCGCCTCGGTGCTGGCGTAGTGCTTCACCTTGCGCCATACCGACCGGTCCCCCGCCCGGTACCGCGAGGTGGCGGGTTTGATCATGATCCCCTCGACTCCCACCGGGGCGAGGTCGTCGTACCAAGCCCGTGCGGTGTCGAGGTCGTCGGTCTGCAGCCCGAGCGCGAGCGCGGATGCCCCGGGTACGTCGGCGAAGAGGTCCTCCAGCACCTTCCGCCTCCGCATGAGCGGCTCCCCCACCATGTCGCGGCCGGCGACGCGGAGGACGTCGAAGCAGATCAGATGACACGGCTCCTCGGCGGCCAGTTGCGCGATCGCGGCCCGGGCCGTGGTGTTGCGGTGCTGCAACGCCCCGAAATCGAGCCGCCCCTCCCCCGACCAGCGCACGATCTCCCCGTCGACGACGGTGTCGGCCGGCAGCACGGCGTGCACCGCCGCCACGACCTCGGGAAATCCTCGTTTCAGCGACTTCCCACGCCGCGATACCAGATCGATGCCACCGTTCCGGTCGATGATTGCGAGGGCGCGGAATCCGTCCCACTTCGGTTCGAAAAGCAGCCCCGCGGCTCCGCTCCCCGCCGGGAGCCGGTCGATCTGCCGCGCAAGCATCGGCTCCACCACACCGCCGACCCTAGGGCCCGGGGCGCTCCGGTCCCGAATACTTAGGCAACTGCTTGACTTTGGGTCGCCGCCGCCGTTTACTTAGGCATGTGCCTAACCAAGAGTCGTCGTTGGATCGCATCTTCGGTGCGCTGAGCAACGAGACCCGACGCCAGATCGTGGCTCGGCTGGTTCGTTCACCCGCGTCGGTCGGCGAATTGGCATCGCCGTTGGCGATGTCGCTGCCGTCGGTGATGCAGCACCTGCAGGTGCTACAGGACTGCGGGCTGGTGACGACTCGCAAGGTCGGGCGGATCCGCACCTGCTCGGTCGAGCCGGAAGCGTTGCGATCGGTCGAGACGTGGCTCGCGGATCAGCGCACGGTCTGGGAGCGCCGGCTGGACCGGCTCGGCGACCTCCTCGGCGAGGCCA
>DASXJE010000159.1 GCA_036497565.1 Mycobacteriales bacterium | reverse complement strand
GTCGGAGGAGGTGGGGTGGAGCGTGGTCACGAAAACGGTCGGCCAGTGCGAGGTGGTACTGGTTCAGGCCCATCCCGAGTACGACCCCTCCAGCCTCGTCCGCGAGTACGCACGGGACGTGCGGCGCTATGCCGGTCGCGAGCAGGACGAACTACCCCGCCTCCCCCTCGACTGCGTGACCGGCCCGGACTGGGACCGGCTCCGACGACTGCACCGACGGATATTGGGCGGTGAGCGGGACCCGGCCTTGGCGGCCGCCTTCCCCTTCGACGAGGTCAGCACCCGCGCCCCCTGGCCGTGGCGGGGCGCCGCCCAGCGCCTGTACGCCAACCTGTTGGGCACCATCCCGAAGAGGAGCGCCTGAGGCCATGCACGACGAGACCATCGCCATCCACGGTGGCTACACACCCGACGGGACGCGGGCCGTGGCCGTGCCCATCTACCAGACAGTGGCCCACGACTTCATCGACGCCGCCCACGCCGGTGCCGTGCTCGACATGGAGACGCCCGGCTTCCACTACAACCGGCTCAATAACCCGACCTTGGACGTCCTCGAGCAGCGCATCTGCGCCCTCGAAGGGGGGACGGCGGCCCTGGTGGTGGCATCAGGCATGGCCGCGGTCAGCTACGCGATCCTCACGGTGGCAAGCGCCGGGTCGAACTTCGTGGTGGCCCCGCAGCTCTACGGGGCCACCTTCACCTACTTCGCCCACGTACTGCCCACGCTGGGCATCGAGGCCCGCTTCGCCGTCGACGACCGAGCCGAGTCGATCGCCCCGCTCATCGACGAGAACACCCGTGCCGTTTTCTGCGAGACCATCGGCAACCCGGCCGGCAACATCGTGGACCTCGAGGCCGTGGCTGCCGTGGCCCATGCGGCCGGAGTGCCCCTCATCGTCGACAACACGGTGGCGACGCCGCTCATGCTCAAGCCCCTCGAGCACGGAGCCGACGTGGTCGTCCACTCGCTGACCAAGTTCGTCGGCGGCCACGGCACCACCCTCGGTGGGGCCATCGTAGACGGCGGCCGGTTCCCGTGGGCCGACCATCCCGACCGCTTCCCGATGTTCAACCAGCCCGAGCCCGCCTTCCACGATGTCGTCTTCGCCCGCGACTTTCCCGAGCGACCGTTCACCGTGCGGGCCCGCTCGACTCAGCTGCGCAACAGCGGCGCCACCCTCTCGCCTTTCAACGCCTTCATGCTCATGCAAGGCCTGGAGACGATGGCCCTGCGGCTCGAGCGCCACGAGGCCAACGCCCGCGCCGTGGCCGACTACCTGGCCGCCGATCCCCGGGTGGCCTGGGTGAGCTTCGCCGGCTTCCCCGACCATCCCTACCACCACCTGGTCGAGCGCTATCTGCACGGGCGAGTGCCGTCCATCATCACCTTCGGGGTCACCGGCGGCTACGACGCGGGCCTGGCCTTCTTCGATGCGCTCCAGCTCGTCAAGCGGCTGCTTAATTTGGGCGACGCCAAGACCCTCGCCATCCATCCGGCCTCCACCACCCACCGTCAGCTGTCCGACGAGGAGCTGGTGAAGGCCGGCATCCGGCCGGAGACCATCCGGCTGTCCATCGGCATCGAGCACATCGACGACATCATCGACGACATCGACCAGGCTTTGGCCAAAGCCACCGTCGGCCACATCGACTGAGCCGCGCGTGCAACAACTGCGAGAAAGCGTGACGAACCACGGCGTGCTCGATGCGGTGCTGTGCCACGCCGATCAGGCCCCGGATCGGCCCGCAGTCAAGGACCTCGATCGCGCGTTGACCCGGGGCGAATTGCGCTCCGCGGCAGGGAGAGTCGCCGCTGGGTTACAGCAGAAGGGCGTCGAGCCCGGGGATCGGGTCGCTCTGCTGATCGGCAATTCGGTGGACTTCGTTGTGGCGGCGCTGGGATGTTTGTGGGCCGGGGTCACGTTCGTCCCGCTGGCGATCACCGATCCAGACCTTCGCCGCGCCCAGATCGTGGCGGACTGCCGGCCCGCACAGGTGATCACCGCAGGGTCGGACGGCACGGCGCCAACGGGACTACCCGTCGGCACAGCGTGGACCCCGCTTTCGGCATTGAGCGCCGCGGATGGGGCAACGCCACCACCGGTAGCCGGGCCGATCGCTTACATCATTTACACGTCGGGGACGACCGGTAAGCCCAAGGGAGTGCAGATTTCCCCGAAGGCCTTCTTCACCGCTGCCGAAGCGTGCGCCGAGGCCATGGGACTGACCGCGGATGACCGATACCTGTGCGTTTCGCCCGTGCACTTCGACGGGTCCTTTTCCGCCATCTTTCCGCCGCTGGTGCGCGGCGTCCCCCTCGTCATCCCCGACCGGGAAGCCCTGCTATTTCCACGCAGGTTCTTCTCGATCGTTGGGAGCGAAGGGATTACGGCGACCAGCTTCTCTCCCAGCTACCTGCGGTTGCTTCGGTCCGGCGGCCGGCTGGAACGGTTGGCCGACACCCCGCTGCGAGTGATGGCCCTGGGCGGCGAAGCGCCGTCTACGGCCGACATCAGGGCGGTGTGGTCGGCCAGTCCGGGACTGCGGGTGGTGAACCGGTACGGCCCGACCGAGACGACGATCGCCGTCGCCCATCTGGAACTGACGCCCGAGTTGCTCGACGCGGGACAGGTACCGATCGGACATCCGCATTCTGCGAGCTCGTTCCACCTCGTTGACGAGGACGGAGGGCTGGTGGATCGTCTTGGAGCGGTCGGTGAGCTGTACATCGGCGGAATTCAGCTGATGGCTGGATACCTGAACGACCCGGCGCGAAGCGCAGCCGTGCTGCGGACGGACGTTGTCGAAGGAACCACCGTCTACCGCACCGGCGACCTCGTCTGCCGCGACGACCGGGGCAACTACGTATATGTAGGGCGCTCGGACCGCGTCATCAAGCGACACGGCGTGCGGATGTCGCTGGTCGAGGTGACCGAGGCGCTCGGCGGTACCGACGGGGTCGCATCCGCGGCGTGCACAACCTTCGACCTGGACGGCGATCTGGGCGTTGTCGCATTCGTAGTGCCCGACGGCGAGCTCACCCCGCTGGCCGTTCGCCAGGCCGCCAGCGAGCGGCTGCCGGAGACGATGCTGCCCGATCTGTTCGTCTTGGTGGAAGACCTGCCCTTGACGTCGTCCAGCAAGGTCGACGAACGACGGCTGCTCGAGGAAGCCGGCCTGTCGCCGCTGCAAAACAACAAAGACCACGCGTTTCAGTAGAAGGAAGATCAGATGCAAACCATGCTCCCCACCCCGACGCCGGGAGACGTTTACGCGCAGCTCGTCCGGCGCCAGCGTGCCGAATTGCAAGATGCGTACTTGAAGGGGGTGCGCCGACTGCGTTGGGACGCAGGGCGTCTAGCCGCTGAACGCGAACGGCGTCTTCGCGAGCTGCTGGTGTACGCCGCCGATCGTTCGCCGTTCTGGCGGGAACGACTGGCAGGCCGCGACCTGGCGAACTTCACCGAGGCCGACCTTCCTTCTCTGCCGGTCCTGACCAGAGCCGAGATGATGGCGGAGTTCGACCGGGTGGTCACGGACCCCAGGTTGACACTTGCCAGGATCCAACAACACCTCGATCTGCCGGACGGCGACCGCGGGTACATGGACGACGAGTACCAGGCCATCATCACGTCTGGATATATAGGAACCCAAGCAGTCCACGTCTACGGCTGGGACGCGTTCGTCACCTTCGTGATGCAGGGCTCACGCTGGACCGGGCGACGTGGCGAAGCCCCGGATGCGGTACTGGCGCAGGCCTTTGCTACCAGCACGCGGCATGAGTCGGGGATTTTTCACGACTTCAGCACCTTCGACAGCGGAGGGCCGCAATCACATTGCTCCGGCGGCACGCAACCCCTGGACGAGATCGTCGACGGCCTCAACAACGCGTGTCCCGCGGTGCAGGCTCTCCAGGCGTGGCCGAGCCTGATGCGGGAGCTGGCGTTGGAGTCGATCGCAGGACGACTCACCATCAGACCGACCTGGGTCAGCGTCGCGGGCGAGGTCTGCACCCCGCCCGTGCGGGAAGCGATTCGGTCTGCGTGGGGAATCGAGACTTCGGAGTTCTGGGGCTGCTCAGAGGGGACCTATGCCTTTCCATGCGGCGTTGGCGAAGGCATGCACGTCGCTGACGATCTGGTCATTCTCGAGCCGGCGGATGCCGACGGCAACGTCGTCCCCTATGGGCAACCTGCGGA
>DASXJE010000158.1 GCA_036497565.1 Mycobacteriales bacterium | reverse complement strand
GTCGACGAAGCCGACCGCGGCCAGCCCGTCCAGGTATTCGCGTCGGGACAGTGCACCGGCGATACAGCCGACATAAGAGCCCCGCTCGGCCCGGTCCGCGGGGGTGAGGTGATCCTCGGCGACGACGTCGGAGATCCCGATCCGACCGCCCGGGGAAAGAACCCGGTACATCTCGGCAAGAACCGCCGGCTTGTCGACCGACAGGTTGACCACGCAGTTGGAGATCACCACGTCGACGGCGGCGTCGGGCAGCGGTACATCCTCGATCGTTCCTTTGACGAACTCGACGTTGGCCGCGCCCGCCATCACCGCATTCGCGCGGGCGAGCTCGAGCATCTCGTCAGTCATGTCCACGCCGTAGGCGAATCCGCGCGGGCCGACCCTCTTTGCCGACAGCAACACATCGATGCCGCCACCGGATCCCAGATCGAGCACCCGCTCGCCGGCCCGCAGGTCGGCAATCGCCATCGGGTTACCGCAACCCAGACTGGCCGCCAGCGCCTCCGCCGGCACTTCCTCCTGCTCCGCCGCGGAATAGAGACCGGCACCGAACGATCCGTCGACCTGCACCGACTCCGGCGCGCACGACCCCGTCGAACAACACGACTCGGCCTTCGTCGCCGCGGCTGCGTACCGCTGCCGCACCTGCTCGCGCATCTCCACGTCCGTCACGACCACTCCTCGGATAGACCAAGCTCGATACATCGACTGTGGTCGATACATCGACGAATGTCAATGCGTGTGCCACACTTGAGCCATGCCATCCGCGCTGCCGCTGCTCGAATCCGACCTCGCCACCTGCTGCAGCCCGGTCACCGGTGGCGTGCTCGACCAGGCCGCCGCCGAGCAGCTGGCCCACATCTTCAAGGCCCTCGGCGATCCGACCCGGGTCCGCCTGCTGTCCCTGATCGCGGCGCACGCAGACGCGGAGGCGTGCGTCTGTGACCTCACCGCCCCGGTCAATCTGTCCCAGCCCACGGTGTCCCATCACCTTAAGCAGCTGGTCGACGCCGGTCTGCTCACCCGCGAGCAGCGCGGTAAGTGGGCCTACTACCGCGTTGTGGACGACACGCTCAGCGTGCTCGCCGACACCCTCCGACGCCCGACGACCTAGCACGATGTCAACAGCGGACGTCGGTCCTCTGGGTACGTCGCGATCCGGCGCATGGCTTCGATCTGCCCGGCTAGCCCGCGGGTTAGCGTGGCTGTCACTGGCGTGGATGACCGCCGAGGGCGTACTGGGCCTCGTTGCCGGGATCACCGCAGGGTCGATCTCGCTGGTCGGCTGGGCGCTGGGCTCGGTCATCGAGGGCCTGGCCTCAGTCATCGTCATCTGGCGCTTTACCGGCTCCCGCACCCTGTCCGACACGGCCGAAGGACGTGCCCGGAAGGCCGTCGCGATCTCCTTCTTCCTTCTCGCTCCGTACCTCGCGATCGAGGCATTCCGCGACTTGGTGTTCGGGCACGCAACAGAAACCAGTTGGCTGGGAATCGCCGTCACCACTGCAAGCCTGCTCGTCATGCCCGGTCTCGGGATAGCCAAGCGGCGTCTCGGCCGCAGGCTCGGATCTGGTGCCACCGCGGGCGAAGGAGTTCAGAATCTGATGTGCGCCGGGCAGGCCGGCGCGGTTCTCCTCGGGCTGGCCGCCACCGCTGTCCTCGGGTGGGCCTGGCTCGATCCGGCTGTCGCCCTGCTCTTGGCTGCATGGGCTGTGCGGGAAGGCCGCGAGAGCTGGCGTGGCGACGACTGCTGTTGACGCATCCAGTCCTAGGTCGGATCGAGCACCCGGCTCACGATCCAGGCGTGCTTGCCCACCTGCCGGCCACGGGTGAATCCGTGGTCCTCGAAGAGCTCGACCGTCGCGCTGAACAGAAAACGGCCCGGCGTCTCGCGGCCGGCGGTCACCTCGGGGATCGCTTCGACGAGACCGCCGCCGGCATGGGATATCTGGTCGAGCGCGCCACCCAGCGCCGCACGTGCCACACCCTGACCACGATGCTTCTTGTCGACGTAGAAGCAGGTGATCCGCCAATCCGGCCACGCCGGCGCGTCCTTCTCGTATTCGCGCAGGTGCTTGATGCCGGGGAGCTCCTCGGGGCTGCCGTACTGGCACCACCCCTGTGCCGCGCCGTCCTCGTCGAAGGCGAGCGCGGCGTGCGCACGATCGGTTCGAACGCGCTCCTCCTTGACCTCGCGACGGCTGATTCCCCGCTGGCGGCGCTCCGGGTGAAACCCGAGACACCAGCAACCACCGAAGACCCCGTCGTTGCGCTCGAGCAGGTCCGCGAAGGA
>DASXJE010000157.1 GCA_036497565.1 Mycobacteriales bacterium | reverse complement strand
ACGGCCGACGGATCTGAAGGACTCGGCTTCAGCTACGCGAAGCGTGCCGGCGGCCCCGGTTTGTACGCACACGCTAAGCAGATTGCCGCCGAGCTCCTCGACGAGGATCCGAACGATATCGGCCGCCTGTGGCGCAAACTCGTGTGGGCGGGAGCGTCCGTCGGTCGCAGCGGTCTCAGCACGCAGGCGATCGCGGCCTTTGACACAGCGCTGTGGGACCTCAAGGCACGCAGGGCCCGTCTTCCACTCGCAAAGCTCCTGGGCGCATATCGCGACTCGGTCCCTTGCTACAACACATCGGGCGGCTTCCTGTCAGCCCCTGTTGCCACGATCCTCGAGAATGCGGACGCCGCCCTCGCACGCGGAGTGGGCGGTATCAAGATCAAGGTCGGGCAGCCGGACGCATCGGCAGATCTCCAGCGCGTACGAGAGATCCGGCGCCACCTCGGCGATGCGGTGCCGCTCATGGTCGACGCGAATCAGCAGTGGGACCGAGCCACCGCACGCCGCTTCGGTCGCCGCATGGATGAATACGACCTCGTCTGGATCGAAGAGCCGCTCGACGCCTACGACGTTGACGGCCACGCGCAGCTCACGGCCGCTCTGGACACGCCGATCGCGTCTGGCGAGATGCTGACCAGTGCCGCGGAGCACGCCCGCATGATCGAGGCCGGAGCGGTCGACTACATCCAGCCCGACGCCCCGCGCGTCGGCGGCATCACTCCATTTCTCAAGGTCGTCGGACTCGCCGAGCACAAAGGTCTCAGCATGGCGCCGCATTTCGCGATGGAGATCCATGTGCACCTCAGCGCTGCTTTCCCCGGTCAGACATGGGTGGAGCATTTCGAATGGCTCGAACCGCTCTTCAATGAACGCATCGACATCCGCGATGGCAGGATGCTGGTGCCCGACCGCCCCGGGCTCGGACTCAGTCTCAGCGATCGCTCTGCCGAGTGGCTCTGCGAGGCCACCGAGTTCGGTCAGCGGCCGTAGCGACTTTCCTACCGTGGCCTAGTCCTCTTCCGCGGTCCGTTGCCACCTCAACGTCGGCACGGCCAGAAGCCCTGACGACACCCCGTCCATGGCGAGATCGAGATCCTGCATGCTGAACCGGCGCCCGTACCGAGCGGCGCTCTGCTCTGCAGCCTCCCGAATGGCATCGTCGCGATCGAGCGCGTTCGCTGCGGTGTTGAACACCTCGATCCGCAGGCGATTGACTCCTGGCGCCGCGGCAGGGAGAAGGTCGACCTCGTACGGCGGAGCCCAGAGAGTGCCGCAGCTTGTTCCGTTCATGGTCACGACGGCGACCTCGCGGACCGGCGCAGACACGTGAACGCGATAGGAACTCCCGCGGATCCCGCGGCCGGGCGTCGATTCTGAATCGTCAGCGACAGCGCTCCCGAAGTCGAGCACCAGTCTGTCGTTCGCGGCGAGCGTCTCCGGACTGATGTCGAAGGACGTCTCGTACGACGCCGAGCCGGAGTAACCCGCCGACCTGTCCTCCCACCGATCGGGGAGGAGTACGTCGTGCAGGCCGACCGAGCCGTCGTTGTCCAGAAACCGGACGGCCCAGGGGCCGTCGATCTGATGCAGCTCGGTGTCGAGGAATCTCGCGGGCCGCTGACTCGGACCGGCATCGCGCGCGTCCATGGCAACGACCACCACGGCGGTGTACGGCGGCAACTGCACGGGAATCGGCCCGGACAACGTTCCGGCCGACTGCACTCGCCCGTCCGCCGGGTTCCATACCTCGTAGTGGGAGCGGTCGGTTCGTGGTTGGAAGGTGAGCGTGTTGTCCGCGTTCCCGGTATTCGCGAGGAAATAGAGATCCGCCGCTTCGCTCCTGCGGTGCAGTACGCCGATCGCCGCCGAGGCCGGAGAGATCGAGTAGTCGGGGGCCACGAGGCTCGCGAGGCGGGCTGCGAAGCGCTCGACTGCCACACTCTCGACGTCGCCTGTCCCGGGTTCGCCGACACGTATGACGGCTCCCCCGGAGTGCGCTACCTCATCGAGCCACTTCTGCGACGACGCTGGGATCACGGTCGTGAAGGGAAGAACTACAGCTGTCGTCTGCTCGGGGTCGAGGACGGCGAGTGCGTCATCGTCGACGAGATCGAAGTCGAGCCCGCACTCGTGGATGATGCGGGGGATGTCGGGTCCGATGTGCCGCTTCGTCTCGCGCCACAGATCCAGCGACACGTCACCGGTTCCCATCGTGCCGTACACATCGGCCGCGGGGACGTACAGCTTGACAGGGGCGACGTGCTCTCCTTGACGAAGCAGCCAGCTCAGGCGCTGAAGGTAGGAAGTCAACTCCGGCATCGCCGGCCACCAGGGATTTCTGTCGTCGATCGCGCCGGAGGCATAGAACATCCAGCCCAAGCCCGGCGCGTCCGCCGGCGAATACGGCCAGCCGTGCCCGATCAGCTGGTTGACCCCGGCGAGCAGGTGCTCGTGGGCCTCACCTTTGAGATCGAGTGGTGTCGCCCGGAATGACGGCGAGTGGACCCAGGTCCAGACCTCCGAGGACACAACGGGGAGGCCGTAGATGTGGGCGGCCGATGCGGCCCACCTCGTCTGAGTGATCTCGTTCCAGCCCCAGCCTTCGCCCTCGAACAGGTCGGCGAAGCGGTAGCTGCTCACCGAGGCGGGCGGGGTTCCGTATCCCTGGATGCGGAACGGCAGACCGAGCGTGCGTGCCCAGTCCCTGAGTACGGCGACGAAGTTCTGCTCGTACAGCTCGGTCAGGGTTTGATGGAAGTCGACACGGAACGCAGGCGATTCGGGTGTGTCCACGATGAGTCGGTAGAGATCTGGCGCGGCGTCGTACCCACGGCGCTTCTCGAACTCGCGGAGGAATTCGGGTGTCCAATTCGACTCGTAGACCTCGAGACTGTCGCAGAAGACGCTTCCGATGCTGTCGCGGTCTACGGCGGCCACGAGCGGCGCGGCAAAGCCGGCGATGTGGGTCGCTGTCGCTTCGGCCGAGTAGTGGTCGAGGACCGGACCCTCACCGCCGGCCGCCGCACGCTTGACGTTCTGCCCGGTGAGTCGGGAGAACGCGAGCAGAACCACCCGAGGCGATCGTCCCTCCGGTACCCGTAGCAGCTGGCCGGACACCGCCAGCTCCACGATTTCCGTCGGCAGCTCCTGCATCGATCCGTCACCGACGAAAGCCGCGACCAGCTCGTCACCGGGCCAGGGCGCATCGGTCGGCACGTCGATGGCACCGCCGCCCACCTCACGCCGTTCCCAGACAAGCTGTCGCGCCGCGTGTTCGGCATCGATGTGCGGGCCGCCGAAGGACCACCCGGTCCCGAGCGTGAGATCGAAGCGCAGGCCGAGCGCCTTGGCCCGCTCGGACGCGAACCGGATACGGCCGAGGAAGTGGTCGGACAGCAGTGTGTGGGCGATCGCGGACAGCGGGTACACGTACGAGATCTCGACGCCGCCGAATCCGGCATCGGCGATGGCTCGCAGCTCGGCGTCGAGCTCATCTTCCTCGACGTCCGGCCCGAACCACCACCAGCGCATCATCGGCCTGGCCGACGGTGATGGCCGAGTGAATCCCTCGCGGAGGTCGCTGATCGTGAGCGTGCTGCTCATCGGCTCGCCCTCCTCCTCGTCGGCGGCCACGATATTGCACCCCCGGCCGTGCCCGAAAAGGTGTGTGCCTCAGACGGCCGGACCGGGCCAGACCCGCTCTGACGCGATCCTGTTTTCCTCGTCATAGGTGTCGAGATAGATGGCTCTGATCTGGTCGCCCGCCTGCTTCAGGAAGGCCCGGACCTTCCGCATCGCGTCTTGGCGATTGCTGCAACGCATGTGTGGGTCATCGCCTATCAACGGCGTGTTGTGCACGATGCGCAGCTCGTATCTGGTGCTCATCGGGCGCACGTCCTTCCCCCATGGATTCGGTCGTGCCGATCGCGGCATGGTCGTCCTCTACCAAACCGATGTCCATCCTTTGCTGTCTGCAGTGACCGACCGTGCTCGTGCGGTTATCCGGAGCGGCGCACACGGGCAAGACGAACATTCGTTTTTCTCGTACGCTAAGGGTATGCCGAAGGTGTCCCAGCAGTACCGTGACGCGCGCCGCCAGCAGATCTTGAGTGCGGCTCGGCGGTGTTTCCTCCGCTCGGGGTTTCACGAGACGTCGATGCAGGACCTCTTCGCCGAGGCGGGGTTGTCCTCGGGGTCGGTGTACCTCTACTTCGCCGGCAAGGACGACATCATGCTGGCCATCGCCGAGGAGAACATGCGCGAGGTCCTGGCGTTGCTGCACGGCCTCGCCGACCAACCCCGTGCGGACGGGATCGGTGCGGCCGTGGCCGACGTACTGAGCGTGGTACGACGCAAACACGAGGAGTCGCAGCTCGGGCCGATGTCGGTGCTCGTGTGGGCCGAGGCGCTGCGTAACCCGAAGATCGCGGGGACCTTCAACGAGAGCCTGATTCAGATGCGCGCCGATCTCGCCGAGGCGGTCCGCAGTTACCAAGCTGCCGGCGGCCTGCCGAAGGACGCGTCCGCGGATGCAGTGGCGAAGCTGTTGATCGCGATCGTGCCCGGCGTCATTCTTCAACTGGCGCTGTTCGGCACCGACGATGTGGCCGGGATGCCCGAAGCAGTCGCGGCACTCTGGCCGTAGCGAGCGGCCTCAGCGAGCCCTGGCGAAGCCAATCGAGGTGTGGTGACCGATCACGATGGCGCCGAGTCCGAATGCCGTCCACAGCACCAGGATGGTGAGGTGCCCGGCTGCGCCGTTGCCGTTGAAGTAGGCCGTACTGCGCAGCAGGTTCGCGCCGGCGCCCGGCGGCAGCCACTGTCCGATGTGGTGCACCGCGTCAGGTAGCAGCTCGGGGGCGGATGTGACACCGGAGAACGGATTGCCGACGAAGACCATGAGTGCGGCACACAGCGCCAGGCCGCCGACGCCGGCTAGTGCGATCAGCCCGGCAGTCGTCGTGCTGATCGCGAGCAGGGTCAGCACGAGGGCTCCCCACGTCGCCACGTGCTGATGGGGCAAGGCCCCCAGGAACGGCTGTGCGATGAGGTACGCACCGAGGCCGGCGACGCCCGTGACCACGGCGAGTGCGAGCGCTTGCCGCCAGGCCGGCCGGAAGCCGATCACCAGGGCGACAGCGACGGCCAGCAGAATGCTGCAGATCGTCAACGGCAGTAGCGCCGAGCTCAGCACCAGGCCCCGGGGATCGGCGGACGACGTGGCCACCACGTCCACCGTCTTCAGCGGCGCAGCACCATGGCCTTTGCCCGATGCAGCCGCGTGGGCCCCGACCTGAACAGCGAGCTTCTGGCCCACCGCGGTCAGCAACTGGGCCACCGCTGGGCCCGCCGCACTCGCCTCGAGCACCGTGAAGCTGCCCCCTGTCGCGACGAAGGCGCCATAGACGTCCCGGTCCGCGATCGCCGACCGGGCGGCAGCATCGTCGGGATAGAGACGGAAATCGAACCCGCCCCGCTGGGCCCGGTCCAGCCCCTCGACGACCTGTTGACTGGCCGGGCTCGTCCCCACGATCCCGACCGGAAGATCACGCGGCGCGATACGCGCCACTGGCCACGCGAATGCAAGGACCGCAGCCACCACCACGACCGGCAGGACCACGGCCGCGACGAGCAACTGCCGCCACGGCGGATGACCACTGAGCGCGTGGCTCGCCACGACACCGACCTCCAAAACAGAATGAGCGTTCTTGGTACTCACCCTGCGCAGTGGTTGCGGCTTTGTCAAGACGAACGTTCGTTGTCTTAGCTGGATGGACCCTGACTGAGTCGGGTGCGGTCGTTCGGGCCCTTCCGCGGACCGGACGACCTCGGCCCGGCGGGATGGGGACCGCGAATGTCGAGGTGCTGGTCGACCCCGGTGAGGGCGAGCAGTCGCCGGACCGCGGGTGAGGGGTTCAGCAGAACCAGCGTGCTGCCGACCTCGCGGAGTTGGAGGTGCTGCTCGAGCAGTACACCGAGCCCGGCGCAGTCGCAGAACGTGAGGGCTCCCAGATCGACCAGGACGGTTTGGTGCGGCTTCCGTGATATCCGGCAGATCGTCGCTGCGAGCGTCGGGGCGCTGGCTACGTCCAGCTCGCCGGCGACGTCGAGACGTGCCTCACCACGGTGGCGATAGGTCGACAACCGCAGATGGACCGAATCGACGGGTCCACGATCCGGGTCACGGGAGACTTCGGTGGGGTTCATGACAGACACCTGACAAGGCCGGGGCATATGGCCCGAGGCGGTGAGGTGCCATCGGCCGGGCGGCGGACTGAACCTTGCGGCTGTCGGCCCAACCTGGATTGACCTTACGCCTTTCGTCATTCTCGGGATAGCGGCCGAATGCGTACGTCGGCGGTGCCGTCGGCCCGGCTCTCGACAGTGGCCGTGACCGCCGCTGGACACCGGATTCACAGCCAGAACATGCCATCCCTCGACTCGCCCACCTCGTCCGAAGTCCGTTCGAGCGCCGCCGTCTTGCGACCGTCTCACGATGATGTCGAGGCGGTCCGCCCGGGCCGTCCTACGGCGTACCGTTCAGCTGGGACGGGGAGGCGGATCATGACCTCGGAAGGCACGAACACCCGGTGGACCGGTGATCACTGGGAGGGCTGGAACGGCGAGCAGTGGGTGCGCTGGACCGGCACCGACTGGGTCACGCCCGAGGCCGCGCCCGAGCCCGCTCCCCAGCCCCAGCCGCAGCCGGCTCCGCAGGCGTCGTACCCGTCGGCTCCGCAGCCCCAGCAGCAGGCGTCGTACCAGCCGCAGATGTACGGGCCCGGCTATCTCACCGACCGGTCCGACAAGTCGGTGCAAGCCGTCTTCGCCTGGGTCTTCACCGTCCTCACGTTGCTCTATTTCCTGCCGTGGGCGATCGCGGCGACCCGCGGAAAGTCCAACTCCGGGCTACTCGGTCTGCTGACCCTGCTCCTCGGCTGGACCTTCATCGGGTGGATCGTGCTGCTCGTGATGGCCTGCCAGCCGCACCAAATCATCGCGCGGTCCGGACCGATCGTGACCTACCCCGGAAACTACGGCTCCGGAAGCGAACCGACCGCTCGGTACTGACCCGGAAGGAACGCCGATGCCCGACGTGGAGATCAAGAGGAAGGTCCGGTTGTCGAGAGCGGAAGCCGGCCGGCGTCTCATCGCGCTGGGCAAGGCACTCACTGAAGGGTCGAAGTCCGAGATGGACTTCGACGGGGACTCGATCCAGTACGTCGTCGCCGACCACCTCGAGTGGGAGTTCGAGCTGGAGGTGGACGGCAACGAGACGGAGCTCGAGATCGAGATGAAGTGGACGGATGCCCCGGCCGTCAAATCACCCACCAAGTCTCCGAGCAAGAAGTCGCCCCGCAAGGCATCTCCCAAGAAGGCCGGACGGGCGAAGACGACCAAGGGCCGCGCCCGGAGCTGATCGGTCATCCCGGCGGGCCGACTGGTCAGCGACCCCCGAACGAGGTGAAGGCCAACCCCTTCACGAGGTACTTCTGGAGCAGGATCACGAGGATGACGGTCGGCAGGATCGCAATCGTCGATGCCGCCATCATGTAACTCCAGTAGTTTCCGAATTCACCCTGGAACGTGCTGAGCCCGAGCTCGAGCGTTGACATATTCTGGCTCTGCGTGACGATCAGCGGCCAGAGGAAGTTGCCCCAGTCGGAGATGAAGGTGAACACCGCGAGCACAGCCACCGCCGGCCTGACGAGCGGCATCATGATGGTGAGGAAGATTCGGAACTCGCCGGCACCGTCGATCTTTGCCGAGTCGCTGAGCTCTTCCGGCAGAGTGCGGAAGAACTGCCGGAGCAGGAAGGTGCCGAAGGCGCTGAACGAGATGGGCAGGATCAGGCCAAGGTAGCTGTCGTAGATATTGAGGTAGCGGGAGATCAGGAAGAGCGGGATCACCGTCACGGTGGCGGGCACCAGCAGCGTGGCGATATAGGCCAGGAATATCCTGTCCCGTCCCGGGAACGCCAGCCGTGCAAAGGCGTAGCCACCGGTGGTGGAGACGACGATCACGACGATCACCCCGCCGATGGACATGATCGCGCTGTTGAGCATGAAGCGCCCGAACGGGAAAAAGTCCCAGGCGGTCGCGAAGTTGCTCCACGTCAGCGTGTAGCCGACGAAGAAGTTGTTGGTGAGCGCGTTGTCCTCCGGCTTCAACGCCGTCGAGATCATCCACAGGAAAGGGAAGAGGCAGAGGGCCGCGGCTGCGTAAAGACCGACGTTCAGCGCCACCTGACCGGTGAGCCGCAGCAGCCATTGCTCCGGGCGTCTCTTGCGCGCTTGGACCATAGCCATGTCAGGACCGCACGTCTCCTTCGTAGAAGACCCAGCGCTTCTGCAGAAGGTGGAAGACGCCGGTGACGATGAGGATGAGGATGAACAGCAGCCAGGCGATCGCCGACGCATAGCCGAGCCGGAAGTATTTGAATGCCTCCTGGTAGATCTCCAGAACCAGCGTCGTCGAGGAGTCTCCCGGGCCGCCGGAGGTGAGGATGTATGCCTGGGTGAACACCTGGAACGACGTGATGAGCGTCAGGAGGGTCCCGAAGAAGACCACCGGCGACAGCATGGGGAGGGTGACCGAGAAGAACTGCCGGATGGGCCC
>DASXJE010000156.1 GCA_036497565.1 Mycobacteriales bacterium | reverse complement strand
CAGCGACCTGGCCGAGTGGGTCCGGGATCTCCACGAGCCGTCGGTGGCCCCGCTGCTCACCGGGCTGCGGCACCTGCTCGACTCGTTCGCCGAAATCGGGTTGGGCTACCTGTCCCTCGACCGGCCGTCGGGAACGCTGTCCAGTGGTGAGGCGCAGCGCACCAAGATGATCCGTCATCTCGGGTCCTCGCTCACCGATGTCACCTACGTGTTCGACGAGCCGACGATCGGGCTGCACCCCCACGACATCCAGCGGATGAACGGCTTGCTGCTCCAGCTGCGGGACAAGGGCAACACCGTGCTGGTCATCGAGCACAAGCCCGAGGTGATCGAGATCGCCGACCACGTCGTCGACCTCGGCCCCGGGGCCGGCACCGCCGGTGGCGACGTGGTGTTCGAGGGGACCGTCGAACAGCTGCGGTCCAGCGGCACGACGACCGGCCGCCACCTCGACGACCGGGCGCGCCTCAAGGACACGGTGCGCACCGCGTCCGGTGCGCTGGAGGTCCGCGGCGCCGACACCCACAACCTGAAGGACGTCGACGTCGACCTCCCCCTCGGTGTGCTCTGCGTGCTCACCGGCGTCGCCGGGTCCGGCAAGAGCTCGCTGATCCAGGGCTCGGTCGCCGGCCGCGACGACGTGGTGCTCATCGACCAGGTGGCGATCCGCGGGTCACGGCGGAGCAACCCGGCCACCTATACCGGACTGCTCGACCCGATCCGCACGGCGTTCGCGAAGGCCAACGGCGTGAAGCCGGCGCTGTTCAGCTCCAACTCGGAGGGCGCCTGTCCCACGTGCCACGGCGCCGGCGTCATCTACACCGACCTGGGCGTCATGGCCACCGTCGAGTCCACCTGCGAGGAGTGCGAGGGGAAGCGGTTCCAGGCCTCGGTGCTGGAGTACCACCTCGGCGGGCGCACCATCGCCGAGGTGCTCGCGATGTCGGTGACCGAGGCCGAGGAGTTCTTCGGCGACGGCGAGGCGCGGGTCCCGGCGGCGCACAAGATCCTCGACCGCCTCGCCGACGTCGGGCTCGGCTACCTCAGCCTCGGCCAGCCGCTCACGACCCTGTCCGGCGGTGAGCGGCAGCGGCTCAAGCTGGCCACCCATCTCGCCGAGAAGGGCGGCGTCTTCGTCCTCGACGAGCCGACCGCCGGCCTGCACCTCGCCGACGTCGAACACCTGCTCGGGCTTATCGACCGGCTGGTCGACTCCGGCAGGTCGGCCATCGTCATTGCGCACCACCAGGCCGTCATGGCGCACGCCGACTGGATCATCGACCTCGGCCCCGGCGCCGGACACGACGGCGGTCGGATCATGTTCGAGGGCACACCCGCCGACCTCGTCGCCGCCCGCTCCACCCTCACCGGCGAACACCTTGCGGCCTACGTCGACGTCTAACCTCAGCCTGTGGCTACTGCCGCCGAGAGCGGCCAGACCTCGACCGAATCGTCGGAGGTGAGGCCGGAGAGTTCGAGATCCCACGGTGGCGGCGACGTCGGATAGAACCGCACGGTCGAGCAGCGGCCGGACCCGGTGAAGAGCTCGCTGATGGAACCGTCGACGAACCACCGGAGCGCCAGAGTTCCCGAGGCGGAAATCTGCGGCTCGTCGAAGCTGTAGCTGCCGCCGTGGGCGCGCGGATCCCGGCTGGCACGGTCGCGGTCGACCGTCACGCGACCGGTTCGCCAGTCCGCCGCCACGTCGAGGCGTTCTTCTGGCCCGCAACGCAGCGACAATCGGGTCGGCTCGAGGTCTGTGCCGCGGTGAGCGGCGAGCAGAAGTTCCGCCTCGAACTGGGCAGGCAGTCCGCGGAAGGTGCGGCGCCCCTCGTCCGTCCCCGTCCGAGCACCCGCCGCTGCTTCACGCAGGGAGGTAAGACCGGGCAGCGGAGCGCTCGCCAACCGGCCGTCGTCGGTCAGACTGACCGACCGGGGAAGAGTCAGCATTCCGGACCAGTCATCCTCGGCCGCCCAGTCCGCGGACCTGCCTTCCGTCGCCCAACCCCAGATGACCGGGCCGACGTCGCTCTCCCGCAACGCCGACGCGGCGTAGAAGTTGCTCCCGTCGTCCACCCGACTCAGCGTGGTGTCGCGGAGGCGGAACTCGTCGCGTTCGCCCGTCACGGCCAGGACGTGCATGATCCCGCCCGACACGTCGTACGCCGCGACGAGCAGACAGCCGCGCTGGCCGAATGCGATGAACTGCGGGCACTCCCACATCTGGCCGGAGTCCAGGTCGTCCGAGCGGGTCCGGGGAAGCTCGGCGAATGGTCCGCGATATTTCCAGGACTGGAGGTCGGCGGACTCGTAGAGGCGGGCCGACGCCCGATCCGCCGCGTCACCGGCGCCGACCACCATCAACCAGACTCCGGCCTCACGCCAGACGAACGGGTCGCGAAACACGACGACACCGTCGGACGGATCCGGGTCGGCCACCACCTGACGAGGGGGACCGAACGAGTTCCCGCCGTCGACCGACGTCGCGGAGAGCACCGACTGGTAAGGGTGCTCACGCCGGTATCCGGAGTAGAAGGCCGTGACCTCGCCGTCGATGAGCACCGTGTTTCCCGACCAGCAGCCGTCCCGGTCCGCACCGCTCGGATCTGGACTCATCGCAGGTCTGTGCAGTCGCCACCTGACGAGGTCGGCGCTGCTGGCGTGGCCCCACACGACAGCCCCCCGCCGAGGAGTGTCGTGGGTGTACTGGAAGTAGAGGTGCCACCGCGAATCGACGTACAGCGGGCCGTTCGGGTCGTTCACATACCCGGTCCGCGGTCGGACGTGGTATCTCGGCAGACGGTGGTCGCCGGCCCGGGCCGGATCGCTGGTCATGTGAGCACCTCAGGCGTCAGGTCGTCGATGGTGGACAGCACGGCCGCCGCCGATCGCAGGAGTTCGGGTGGCGGCGCGAAATGCGGGTTGGGGATGGCGACCACGGTCATTCCCGCGGCGAGGCCCGAACGGATGCCGTTGGCGGAGTCCTCGATCACGGCGCACACCGCCGGGGATACGGCCATCCGCCGCGCCGCCTCGAGGTAGACATCCGGCGCGGGCTTCCCACGGGCGACCTCCTCGGAGGAGACGGTGACCTCGAACAGGTTGTCCACCTCGGCCAAAGCGAGGGCGGCGTCGATGACCGGGCGGTTGGCGGACGAGGCCAGGCCCAACCTCGCGCGCTCGGCCATTCTCCTGACCGCCGCTACGGCGCCGGGCACGAGGGGCAGCCGCTCGCGGTAGTGCGCAAGCACCCGCTCGACCACCGTGTCGCTGATCTCGTCGGGCGGAAGCGGCACTCCCAGCCGGTCGTGCAGGAAGGCCGACCATTCGGTCGAACTCATGCCGAGCATTGCCTCGGTGGCATCGGGCAGCCACCGGCCGCCCGTCTCCTCGACGACCTCGCGCCGGGACTGATCCCAGAGCGACTCCGAGTCGACCAGCACGCCGTCGAGGTCGAAGATCACCGCATCGATCATGCCCAGATTCTGCCGCAGCTCACTGCGGGCAGACGCCGGACACGATCGAGTTCGGCGGGGGGACGGCGCGGCCGTAGATGGTCTCGGTGCAGCCGGTGCGCACGTACTGCTTGTTCTGCAGGATCAGCGTCTCCCAGTAGTTCCCGCCGGTGGCGTAGTCAGGCGTGTAGTTGTTGACCGGAACCTGCAGGTCGAGGTCACCGTCTCCGTCGAGATCCGTCGCCATGATCTCCGTGGTGTCGCTGGTCACGATCGGCGGCTCGAGGAACGCCCCGTCGACCACGAGATAGAGCTGAGCCTGCGAACTATGCGCTCCGGTGCCCGAGATTACGACGCAGTGCAGGTGCTCGGTCTGCGTCGAGCACTCCATGTGCGGTTGGTACGCGAACGGCAGGGCCGCCCACTGCACCGGGCTTCCGCCCGAGAGCAGTTCCACGATCGCACTCGAGGTGGTCGATCCGCCGGTACCCTGCCGCAGCACGATCTGATAGCCGTCCTTCTCGAGCGAATGCGACAACTCGGCGCAGGTCCCGTCCGGGCACGATGCCGGCGCCCCGGCCGCGGGCGGCGGAGCCGGGGCCTGCGTGGTGGGTACCTCGCTGGCGGCGACCGGCGACGGGGTCGGGGACGGCGTGGGCGACGGGGTCGGCGACGGTTTCGAGGTGTGCGGCGCAGGTCGGCTGGTGGCAGGGGTCTTGCTCTGCGGAGCGACCTCTGCCTGCCCGCTGACCGTCGATGCGCAGGCCGTGACCAGGATCAGCCCGGCCAGCACGGCCAGCCCATGACGGATCTTTGGCATGAGCGCTTCCCCCCGACGGTGGCGCGGCGGCCCGTTCACCCGCATGGCGCACTGCCGCGGTCACCTCTTGTGATCGTGACAGCTTGCGGCGGCCCGTGTCAGCGGTTGTCGCACATCACTGCGGACGGCCGACGAACGGGAGCGCCGCGGGTCAGTCGAGCGGTGAATAACCGGCGGCCGCCAGGGCTTTCGCGATGACCCGGTGGCCGGCCTGGCTGGGATGGTCGCCGTCGGGGGCCAGCAGCGCGGTGTCGTCGATATCGCCGTCCTTGCCCTTGAACGGCGTGTAGATGTCGACATAAGCGACGTGTTCGGCCACGGCGTCCTTCTTGATGACGGCGTTGACCTGCCGGGTGAGCAGGTCGCTCCCGCGCAAGAACGCCGGCCCGCCGACTCCGGTCGCCACCGCGCCGTCCTGAAACACGTTCCAGTATCCCGTGACCCGGATGGCGATCGGCCGGCCCGCGCGCAGCGTCTTGATGCGTTCGATGATGGCGCGCACGTTGCGCTGGACCGTCGCGACGGTTGCGCCGAAGCAGTCCAGTCCGTCGGCGCCGCCGCACCGGCCGCGCTGCAGGGTCGACAGTGCGTAGTTGAAGTCGTTGGCGCCGATGGTCAGGGTCACTACAGAGGCGCGTCGGACCGTCGCCGCCTCCGCCCCGGTGCCGGCCAATGCCGCCCGCAGGCCGCCACTGGTCTGGCCGTTGACGCCGAGGTTGTGCACGGTGACGTGAGCGCCGGTGTCACGGGCGATCCGCTCGCCGTAGAGGGTGACGAAGCTCGTGCACGCGCAGCCGGCGGCGCGGGGCACCGAGTCGCCGAGGCCGACGACAGTCCACCGCGGTGGCGCGGTCGGCGCATGGCTGGAAGATGCGCGGCGTACCGGGTGTCGGGAGTGGACGGCCACCGCGAAAGCCGCCGTCGCGGTCACCATGACCGCCACCGCGATCGAGATGACGATCACCCAACCGGCCCGCCTCCGCCGTCGGCGGTGCGGGCCGAGCGGGTGATCAGGGTCGGCGTGGTCCATCGGTAGGAGCAGGATACGTTCCGGCCCGCCCGGCCGCCCGACCCGTCAGGCCGGGGCGGCGGTCTTCCCGGCGTTCTGCAGGGCGGTGAGCAGTCCGGTGCCGTTCAGGCTGCCGAGTCCGGTACACGCATCCCAGCGACCTCGTCCGGCCTTGTATCCCGGCGCGGCCGGGCCGAAGTCGGCGGTCTCCGGAGTGGCGTTGTCACCGCTGGTGATGTTGCGGAACACGTCGGTCCGCTCGTCCGCGGGGACGGCGTACAGCTGCGGCAACAGCTCTCCGACCGGCGCTCCCAGTGCCTGGTTGAGCAGGGCCACCAGTCCGGCATAGAGCGGCGCGACGGCGCTGGTGCCGCCGACCGGACCCCACTGGCCGTCGGCGAGGACGATGAACCCGCTGGTGATGTCGGCGTTGCCGGCGACGTCGGGTACGCCGCGGCCGACCCGACCACCCGGGTTGAGCGACGTCGGGAGCCGCATGCCCGTCTGGTAGGGCGGGACCGGGAAGGCGTCGCTGATGCCGCCGCCGCCGGCCCATCCGTCCTCGTCGTTCCAGACGACCTCGCTGACGATCGTGCCGTCGGCGCCGACCAGGGTGGTGCCACCGCAACCGACCACGTGCGGACTCGACGCCGGGAAGTCGGCGTGCACCATGCCGTCCTTGGCCCCGTCACCGGCGCCGTGGTCCCCCGCGGCGGCCAGCACGGTCACGCCCAGCGCCGACGCGTCGGCGAACGCCTGGTCGAAGGCCTGCATGCCCTGCGCGGTCCAGCCGGATTCCGGCGCACCCCAGCTGATCGAGATCACCGACGGCGCGTAGGTCTGGTCGTGCACGGCGGTGGTGATGGCGTCGAGGAATCCGCGGTCGCTCGGGTCGGCGAAGTAGACGACGATGTCGGCTCCGGGAGCGACCGTCCCGGCGACCTCGATGTCGAGGAGCACTTCGCCGTCGGCGTCGCCGCCCGGGGTGTTCTTGCCCGTGTCGACGGCGACCGCGACGACCGTAGGCTCCGGGACGCCTGCCTTCGCGAAGTACTTCGTCAGCTCGTCCGGCCGGAATCCGCCACCGAGCTCGATGATGCCGATCGTCTCGTGGGTGCCGTTGACAGCTGTCGGGAAGTTGTAGAGCTGGGCCACCTGCGTGGCCCACAGCGGGACGGGCTTCGCGGCGCGGCTCGCGCGGTGGGCGCGGGCCTCCGCGCGACCGAGGAGGGCGAACGCATCCCGGTCCGGCTCCGGCAGCTGATCTTCGGGCAGCGCGTCGCCCCGCTTGAAGCGCGAATGGGCCTGCGGGCGGTCGTCCAGGCCGAGTACGGCGACGACGCGGTCGGCGAGCTCGGCCGGCACGTGGACGTGGCCCTCCCGACCGCGATAGGTGAGGTCTCCCGCCTGATAACGCCCGAGGTCCACCCCGAATGCGTCGCCCACCGCTCCGACGGTGCCGGAGAGGGTCACCGTGCGGCGGGCGGCGTCGCTGTTCTCGACGTGGAGGTGGTGCGCGGCCGCGAAGTCGGCGATCGCGCGGAGGTCGGCGGGATCGGCGCCGGTCGTCGCCGCCAGCTGGGCCCGGCGCTCGCGGCGGCGGCGGACGGGGTCGTTACCGCCGTTTTCCGAGGGCGGCACGGCCGGTGGTGCGGCATCCGCCGCACGCGGTCGCACGACCACGCTGACGAGCAGCTTCTCCGCGGGATCGGCGTCGCCGACTCGGCGGGCGCCCGCGACAGGGGCACGCTCACTGTTCGGCAGCGGGACAAGGTTGGCAGCTGGCATGGGGTCCCCCTCGGGTTACGACCGCCAGCCCTGCCGGCGGCAGACCGGCTCATTCGAAGAGAGAGTGCGCACTGACAGCGTGATACATCACCGCTCGACGCGGCGGCAAGACTCGGCGATCGATGAGACCAATTCGTCGGGTCAGGCCGGCAACAGCACGCCGGCGCCCCGCATCCCACCGGAGGCCAGGGTCTGCAGCGCCGTATCGGCCTGGTCGAGCGGAAACGGCGTGACGGAGACCGTGACGCCGAGGCGATCCGCCAGCCGGAGGAAGTCTTCGCCGT
Organism: Mycobacteriales bacterium; assembly: GCA_036497565.1. Taxonomy (NCBI): domain Bacteria; kingdom Bacillati; phylum Actinomycetota; class Actinomycetes; order Mycobacteriales; species Mycobacteriales bacterium. The sequence goes on along the minus strand of DASXJE010000156.1, from coordinate 8,285 downwards.
CGGCCCGGGTGTTGGCGGTCACGCTCTGCACGGTGCGCTCGTAGAAGAGATGGTGTTCGTAGTTCAGCGGCGGGATGTCGGTGAGGTGAATGCCGGCGATGGACAACGTGCCACCCCGGTCGAGCGCCGCGAGGGCGACCGGGACGAGCTCGCCGACCGGCGCGAACAGCACCGCGGCGTCGAGCGGCTCGGGCGGCTCGTCGTAAGCCCCGCCGACCGACGCCGCGCCGAGCGACGTCGCCAGCTTGCGGGCCTCGTCGCCGCGGGTCAGGACGTGCACCTCCGCACCCTGCGCAATCGCGACCTGTGCGGCGATGTGGGCCGACGCGCCGAACCCGTAGATGCCCAACCGGCCGCCGGCGGGCAGCTGTGCGCGGAGCAGAGCCCGGTAGCCGACGATGCCGGCGCACAGCAGTGGCGCCGCCTCGGCGTCGGAGAACCGCTCGGGCAGCCGGTAGGCGTAGCCCTCGGCGACAGTGGCGTATTCGGCGTACCCGCCGTCGGCGTCCCAGCCGGTGAATGTCGCGTAGGGACAGAGGTTCTCCGCGCCCCGACGGCAGTAGCGGCAGCGTCCGCAGGTCCCCCGCAGCCAGGCGATGCCGATCCGGTCGCCCACGGCGAACCGGGAGGCACCGGCGCCGAGGGCGTCGACCCGCCCGACTACCTCGTGGCCGGGTGACGTCTGCGGCCGATGGACCGGGAGGTCGCCCTCGGCCAGGTGCAGGTCGGTCCGGCATACGCCACAGGCGAGCACCCTGACCCGGACCTCGCCGAGGCCCGGGTCAGGGACGGGTCGGTCGACACGGCGCAGTGGACCGGCCGAGATCGGGCCCGGTCGGTCCACCACCCATGCCAGCACGACGCCCCCTTCGCTCCCCGTCCAGCATGCGCGTCCTCAGGACGGGCCGTCGCCACCCTGGTGGTGTCGGCCGGCGTGCGGCATCGGCTCGCCGAGGATCCGGCTGATCTGCTGGTCGGACAGACCGAGCTCGTGCAGCCTGCGCAGCGCTCCGTCGTACTCCCGGCGCCGGCCGTCGAGCTGCGACTGCAGCAGTTGCATCTCGGCCCGGGCACGGTCGGCGGTCATCACCGCCGTGACGGCCTCGGCCGGATCGGGCATGAGTACGGCGGTCAGCCGCTCGAGCGCCTCCTCCTCGATCGGGCCGGTCGCGACCGGTGTGGCGAGCGCCGTGCGGTGGGCAGAACGCGCGCCGTTGCTCCCGACCGGGACCGGGCGATCGCCGTTCTGGTTCGGGGCGGGCGGCACCCCGTCTCCCGCATGGGCGGGATGTCCGCCGACGGGATGCGGGTCGTCGTCCGGCTCGATGTCGAGCTGCGACTCCGTCGATGCCGTCGGCTCGGTCGGCTCGGTCGGCTCCGAACGTCCCGCCGACTCGGCGTCCTGCGCGGCTCGCGCCTGGATGGCCGACTGGGTACGCAGCGGGACCTCCTTCATCTTCAGCAGCAGCAGGAAGGCTCCGAAGAGCACCGCGGCACCGATGATGAACACGAGGTCCATCGACTGGGAGAAGCCGACGAAGAAGGGTTCGGCCAGCCGGTGGTCGGCGTGGTTGAGGAACGCGGTGTCGTTGAGGGCCGAACTGCCGACCCCACCACCGTGTTTCAGGATCCCCAGGATCGGTTGGTTGCCCGGATTGGCGAGCACGCCATGATCGTGGACGGCCTGCTGGAACGGCGCGGTGTGGGCGGCCGAGACGTAGGCCGACTTGATCTTGTCACCGACGGTGCTGAACAGGACGGACAAGAAGACCGCCGTACCCAGCGCACCACCCATCTGGCGGAAGAACGTCGCCGATGAGGTGGCCACCCCGATGTCCTGCGGCGGCATCGCGTTCTGCACGGCGAGGGTGATGGGCTGCATCACGCCACCGAGCCCGAGACCGAAGATGGCGGTGTAGACACCGGTCTGCCAGATCGGTGTGTCGGCGCCGATGAAGTGCATCAACCCCATGCCGACGACCATCAGGCCGGAGCCCACGACCGGGTAGATCTTGTATCGGCCGGTGCGCGAGATCAGTTGGCCGGAGAAGATCGACGACGACATGATCCCGGCGGTCAACGGAAGCAGCAGCAACCCGGACTGGGTCGGTGACATGCCCTTGACGATCTGGAAGTACAGCGGCAGCAGCGAGATGCCGCCGAACATCCCCATACCGACGAGGAGCCCCGCCCCGGACGTCAGGCTGAACACGCCGTTGCGGAAGAACCGCAACGGGATCAGCGCGTCATCACCGATCCTGCTCTCCGCCAGCACGAACAGACCCAACCCGACCGCACCGATGGCGTAGCAGATGAACGCGGCCGTCGAGGACCAGCCCCAGGTGCGGCCCTGCTCGGCGATGATCAGGATCGGGACCAGCGCGATGGCGATCGCGACGGACCCGCGCCAGTCGATGCGGTGCTCACGCCGGACGTGCGGGATGTTCAGCGTGTGCCACACCACGAACAGTGCGACGAGGCCGATCGGCACGTTGACGAGGAACACCCAGCGCCAGCCGGAGATCGTGAGGATCGACGCGGTGCCGGCGAAGAAGCCACCGATCACCGGGCCGATCACGCTCGACGTACCGAAGACAGCGAGGAAATAGCCCTGGTAGCGGGCCCGTTCGCGCGGGGCGACGATGTCGCCGAGGATCGCCAGTGCCATCGAGAACAGACCGCCGGCGCCGAGGCCCTGGAAGGCGCGGAACGCCGCCAGCATGTACATCGACGTCGAGAAGGCGGATGCGGCCGAGCCGATCAGGAACAGCGTGATCGCGATGAGGAAGAGCGGCTTGCGGCCGTAGATGTCGGACAGCTTGCCGTAGAGCGGCGTCGAGATCGTCGCGGTGATCAGGTAGGCCGTGGTCACCCACGCCTGGACGCTCAGACCGTGCAGGTCGTCGCCGATCGTCCTGATCGCCGACGCCACGATCGTCTGGTCGAGGGCGGCGAGGAACATCCCCATCATCAGCCCGGCGAGAATCGTCAGGATCTGACGGTGGGTGAACCCTCCGGCCGACGGGGCGTGGCCCGCTTGGGCCGCCGGTGCCGTCGATCCCGCTCCCGCCGGGCTTTCGGCGGTGGTCCCACTCATCTGGTCTCCATGTGAGGTCGAGGTGCTGCGGAAGTCGCTGCGGTAGTCGCTGCGGAAGTTCCTGCGGAAGTTGTGGTGTCGCGGAGCGCCGCGGGCCCCCTCTTGTCGGCGGCGTGCACCGCAGTTTCGAGTTCGCCGGCGAGCCGGTCGAGGAGCACGGCGAGTTGCGTGCGGTCCTGCGGAGACCAGTCGGCGACGAGTTCGGTGAGGAACCCGTCCCGGATCTCGCGCAGCCGGGTACAGGTGCGGACGCCCTCGTCGGTGGCGGCCAGGATGCAGGCCCGGCCGTCGGCCGGGTCGGCCCGACGTTCGATCAGCCCGATCTCGACGAGGTGACTGACGAGCCGGCTCACCCGGGACGGGTCGACGTGCGCCGCGTCGGCGAGTGCACTGGAGCGCTGCGGGCCGGACTCGACCAGCGGGACGAGTACGGCGAACGCCGACCAGTCCACCCCCTCGAGCTGCCCGCCGCTGTGGAACATCTGTCCCTTCGCCTTTCCGGCCACCCGGAACAGGCGGGAGAGCGCCCGGCCGACCTGCCCCGCGCAGGGGGCGTCCGACCGTTCGCTCGCCATGCTCTCGGTGATATCCCGGAGCTGTTCGGAGATCGACATGAGCTCGACGTACTCCTTAACTGACTCATGCAACTACTTGCTCGCGTCCAGCATCCACCTGTGCTTCGCTATCGGCAACCAATTTCGGTGTGATGCCGATCTCGCCCCCTCGTGGACAAAACCCACTACTAGTGGGTTTTGGACAGCCCGATCGGCGTGTCGTGGACCAAAACCCACTAGTAGTGGGTTTTGTCCGCCGGCAGCGGCGGTCCGGCCTCAGGCGGGGACGGCGGTGAGCCAAGAGTGATCGGGTGAGCACCAAGCGTCGAACCGCAACCCGACGCGGGCGAGTTCGCCGTCGAGGTCAGCCACGGTGAGCCGGCGGGCGACGAACGGCTGCTCCCACCGCTGGTCGCCGGCCACGTAGACCGCCGTAGCCCGAAGCAAGTCCCCGTCGCGGCGTACGCCGGCCAGCGCCGCATGCACCGGCCCCGCCATCCCCCCGCCGCCCGAGCGGACGGTGTCGAACCACTCCGGTGGGTGCCACTCGGCCACGAGGACGCCGTCGTCGGCGAGGTGCGCGGCGCCGGTCGCCAGCAGGGCGCGCCGCTCCCCCGGTTCGGGGGTGTTGACCAGGTGGCTCGCCAGGAGGACGCCGCCGAACCGACGGCCGAGGCGGAGTTGCGCGATCCCGGACAGGACGGTCTCCGCGTCGCGAACCCGGGCCAGCATCTGCGGTGACTCGTCCACGGCCAACACCGGGTGACCGAGCGCGATGAGGGGGTGCGCGATCCGGCCGACACCGCACCCGAGGTCGAGGACGGCGGCGCCGGGCGCGACCGCGGCGTGGATGATCTCCGGCTCGCCCATCGCCGGCAACAGCGAGTACACCTCGACCGCGCAGCCGTCCGGGGTGATCGCGCCGGGGCCGCTGCCGGTCATTCCGCGGGGCCGCCGACCGCCGGCGTACCCACCGGCTCGCGCTCGCCCGGCGACCCGGCAGTCGACCCGGCACCCTCCGCCGGCGGTGTGTCGGTGCGGCGCGGTGCCATGGTTCCCGCGGCATCCCGGTCGCGTACGGCGCGGGCGAACACCAGACCGGCGAACACCAGACCGGCGGCGGCGAAGAAGGCCGCGTGGTAGGCGGCGAGGTTCGGGACCGGCCCGGAACGCGTCAGTGTCGTCGGGCCCACCGAGATGATCACGGTGCCGAGTACGGCGACGCCTAGCGCCGAGCCGAGTTGCCGCACCGCGCTGTAGAGCGTGGACCCCCGCCCCGTGTCGGCCGAGGAAATCGTGGCGAGCGACGCGGCCTGGGTCGGCAGGAAGATCGTGGCCATCATCAGACCGAGCACGAACATCACCAACCGCACCAGCCAGAGGTTGGTCGTCCCGTCGATGAAGCCGAGCGAGACCAGCAGCAATGGGACCCCGATGAACCCGGTCGTGAGCAACCGGCGCGGGCCGATCCGCGGATAGATGCGGGTCACGATCTGGGAGGCGGTCATCACCCCGATCGCCTCGGGGAAGGTGTTCAGGCCGGACGCCAGCGCCGACATCCCGAGCCCGTCCTGCAGCAGGAGCGGGAATGCGTAGAGCGCGCCGAGGAAGCCGGCCGCCGAGCAGATCGTGAGCAGGTTGGTGTTGCGGAAGAGCCGGTCGCGGTAGAGCCGCAGATTGATCATCGGCTGCGAGACCCGCAGCTCCACCGGCACCAGTACGCCGACGAGCAGCAGCCCGAGCAGACCGGTCGCGAGGATCTCGGTCGACCCCCAGCCGCGGGACGCCCCCTCGCTCAGCGCGTACATCAACATCGCGAAACCGAAGCCGGACAGCAGGAACCCGGGCAGGTCGAACCGGCCCGGGATCTTCTCCCGGTGCTCGGGAAGAAAGACGAGCCCGAAGAGGAACGCCGCGATGCCGATCGGGACGTTGACGTAGAAGACCCAGCGCCACGACAGCTGGTCGACGAGCAGTCCGCCGATGACGGGACCGAGTGCGGGCGCCGTCGCGGTCGGGATGGTGAGGATGCGTGAGGCGCGGATGCGCTCGGCCGGCGGGAAGGCCCGGTAGAGCATGGCCATCCCGACCGGGATCAGCATTCCGCCGCCGGCGCCCTGCAGCACCCGGAAGGCGATCAGCTGGGGGAGGCTCTGCGCCAGCCCGCACAGTGCGGAGGCGCCGGTGAACACCGCGAGCGCGAAGAGCACGGTCCGCTTGGTGCCGAAGCGGTCACCCACCCAGCCGGATGCCGGGATGAAGATCGCGAGGCTGACCAGGTAGCCGACGGCCACCGCCCCGCTGGACGCCGCCGCGATGTGGAAGTCGCGGCTGATGGTCGGCAGCGCGACGTTGACGATGGTCGCGTCCATGATGTTGACGAACATCGAGGCCACGAAGACGACGCTGACGGCCACCCGTGGGGTGATCGCGCGACCGAACATCAGGGCGGCTCCGGGCGGATCGAGGAAGGGGATGCCGAGCGGTCGCCGCGCTGCGCCGAGCCAGCGTCGTTAGCCTACCTCACGATAGTTCCGGCGCCTTTTCAGCGGATCAGCGCCTGCTTGACCAGAGTGCGGCCGAAGTCCCAGATCAGTCCGCGGCCACCGTGTGCGTCGTCCATCAGCTCGCCGAAGGACTCGAGGAAGGTCGACACCTCCGGCTCACCGATGATCAGTGGCGGGATCAGCTTGATCACATCGATGTGGTCGCCCGCGACCTGGGTGAGGATGTGGTGCCGCTGGAACAGCGGTACGACGACCATCTGCGCGAACAGTCCGTGCCGCGCGGCCTGCAGCATGTTCCAGCCGCCCCGCAGCTTCAGCCCGCGCGGTTTGCCGAACTCGATACCGATCATCAGGCCGCGGCCGCGGATCTCGGAGATCAGCTCGTAGCGTTCCGCCATGGCCTGCAGCCCCGTACGCAGGGCGAGACCGGTGCGTTCCGCGTTGGCGATGAGGCCCTCGTCCTCGATGACGGCGAGAGTGGCCAGCCCCGCCGCCATCGCCAGCGCGTTTCCGGCGAAGGTTGAGGCGTGGACGAACACGCGGTCGAGTGAGGAGTAGACCTTCTCGAAGACCCACTTCTTGGTCAGCGTCGCGCCGATCGGGACGAAGCCGCCGGACAGCGCCTTCGCCACGGTCACGATGTCGGGCTCGACGTCGTCTTCATGCTGGTAGGCGAAGAACCGGCCGGTGCGGCCGATCCCGCACTGCACCTCGTCGCAGATGAGTAGCGCGCCGTATTTGTGCAGCAGTCGCTGTGCGGCGCCGAGGAATCCGGGCGGCGAGACGTAGACGCCCTTGCCCTGGACCGGTTCGACCAGGAACGCCGCGACGTCGCCCTTCTTCAGTTCGCGCTCGAGTGCCTCGAGATCGCCGAACGGGATCCGGGTGTCGGGCAGGAGCGGAGCGAATCCGGCGCGGAACTCCTCCGCGCCGTTGACCGACAGCGATCCGGCCGTCAGACCGTGGTAGGCGTGGTCGGCGTAGACGATCCGGCCCCGGCCGGTGGCGCACCGGGCGTACTTCAGGGAGGCCTCGACCGCCTCGGACCCGCTGTTGCAGAAGAACGCCCGCTCGAGACCCGGCGCCTTCGCCAGCAGCTGTTCGGCGAACAGGCCCGCGAGCAGCGGGCAGTCGAACTGGACCATGTCGGCGAGCTCGCCGTCGATGACCGTGCGGAGCGCCTCCCGGACCACCGGGTGGTTGCGGCCGACGCCGAACACGCCGAACCCGGCGAGGTAGTCCAGGTAGCGGGTTCCGGCCCGGTCCCAGAGGTAGGCACCCTCGGCCCGCTCGTACTCCTTGTCGAAGCCGATGGCGTGCAGCATGCGCGGCACCTGGTGGTTGACGTGCCGGCCGTGCAGCTCGTACCCCTCCCCCCGGCGGGCGTCGAGGAGGCCGTTCAGGTCGAATCCCATACCCGCAGTCTGCTCGACCGACGGTCGGATAGTCGAGCGGGCACGTCGACTGCGCGCGAAGATTGCTCCCTGCGGCTCAGCAGCCGGGTATCGCCTTTCCGGACGCGACCAGTGCGAGCAGCCCGCACAGACTCTTGGTGCCGACCTTCCAGGTGCCGTTGTCCAGGACCGACTCGCCGGTGCCGTTGGGGAGCACCACCCGGCCGCCCAGGGAGATCGTGTAGCCGACCCGGGCGGTGGAAGCGCTGGTGAAGGTGACCGACGTGACGGTGGAGCTGGCCGCCTGGCCCCGGGAGCTCTGGCTGAGTACGCCGATGGCCGGCGCGAGCACCTGCCCGTTCTGGAGCAGCTTGAGCCGCTCGGGCGTCGAGGTCTTGGCGTTGAAGAAGGCCTCCCAGTTCTTGGTGATCTCGGCCTTCGCGGCGGCCGGGTCGGCCGGTTGGGAGCCTGCCGACGACGCCGAGGCGCTCGCGGACGGCGACGCGCTCGCGCTGGGCGACGCCGAGGCGCTCGGACCGGACGACGGCGAGCTGCTGGCCTTCGACGACGCGCTGCTGCTGCCGCCGCTGCTGCAGGCGGCGACGAGGAGCAGCACCGCGGCGACCACGGCCACCGCGACCCCGCTCCGCCTCGTCGCTCCGCCCGCCCGATCGTGCCGCCCGATACGCATCCGAACCACCGCCCCGCCCGTCAGGTGATCGACAACTCCAGT
>DASXJE010000155.1 GCA_036497565.1 Mycobacteriales bacterium | reverse complement strand
GATCTGTCATGCCACCAGCGACGACCTGGTGAGCTTCGAGAAGGATCGGCGTAACCCGATCCTGCGGCCCGACTCCGCGATCTTCGGGCAGACCGACTGGCGCGATCCGTTCGTGTTCTGGAACGACGAGGAACACTGCTACTGGATGCTGATCTCGACCCGGACGGCGGGCGGCCCCGAGCCCGCCAAGGGCTGCCTGGCGGTAAGCCGGTCGGGCACGCTGGCCGGGTGGACCGCACCGGAGCCGCTGTACTCCACGCTGTTCACCCACTGCCCCGAGTGCCCGGAGATGTTCGGCCTCGGGAATCGGGTGTGGCTGGCGTACTCCCGTTACAGCGATCGCCGGCAGACCGTCGTCCGCGTCGCCGACAACCCGCGCGGGCCGTGGCGCAGGCCGTCGCGTGAGGCACTCGACGGCGAGCAGTGGTACGCCGCGAAGTCCCTGCGCGACGACCGGGGCCGGCGGATCGCCTTCGGCTGGGTTCCCGATCTGCCGGTCCCGCCGGCCACGGAGTGGCTGTGGGGCGGTGACCTGGGACTGCCCCGTGAGCTCTACGTCGGCACCGACGGGGAGATCGCCGGGCGGATCCCGGAGCCGGTCGCCGCCACGCTGGGGACGCCCGCGAACTGGAAACTGGGCAGCCGCTCACGCTCCTGGACCCGCGACGGCTTCGACCTCATCGTCGACGCGCGGACCGGTCCGGCCCGCCTTGTCGTCGCGCTCGACGGGCCGCGGGAGGACTTCGCCGTCTCCTGCACACTCGACGGGGACTTCGACACCGCGGGGATCGTCATCGGCGACACCGACGGGCTGTCGAGCGGGCTGGCCGTCGTCGTCTGCCGGCCGGAGCAGGTCGCCCGGATCGTCGACCTGTCGACCCCGGCCGACGGGCAGGTCGCCTACTCTCCCGTCGTCGAGCAGCGACTCTCCGCCGACGCGACGGGCACCATCGATCTCACGGTCAGCGTGCGGGGCGACATCGTCGAGGCGTTTCTCGGTGACGGCACGTGCCTCACCCGCAGGCTCGGCGAGCACGACCGCGAGCGGGGACGCGGTGCGTTCGCAGTGCTCGCCGACGCCGCACGCATGACGTTCCGCGACGTCACCGTCCGCGTCCCGGGCTGATCCCCGCCCGACAACAACCATGATCGTGATCGGATTTCGCCGCGAAACGCCGACGAAATCCGATCACGATCATGGAGAGGTGCGGCCAACCCGCCGACGCTACGACGTCGCGGTGGTGGCCTTCGCGCCGTTCGCGTCCTGGTTCAGCTCCGCGGCGAGTCGGTCGCCCTCCATCTCGCTGGCCCTCGCCACGATGCGGTTGGCGGCCTTGATGTTCGCCTTGATCTGGTCCCCGAGGTTCGTCTCGTAGATGACGATCAGGCCGGCCTCGCCGGCGTCCAGCGTGTCGCCGAGTTCCTTGAGGTCGGTGCGCGACATTCCGCCACTCACGTGCCCGGCGATGCCGCCGATCGCCGCGCCACCCGCCGCACCCGCGGCCACGCCGATTCCGATCGGCGGGAACAGTACGGCGGCAACCCCGACCGCCAGACCCCAGCCGAGACCGACCGCGGCACCATGGCGGGTGGGCTGCTCGTGCTTCTTGACGATCTTGACCTTGCCGTCCACGCCCTTCGCGATCACCGACGCGTCGAAGTCGTTGGACGACTTCACGGCGCGGTAGAGCGCCTTCACCGCTTCGTAGTCGGCGATGGCCATGTCGACCTCGTCGTACGCCGCCGCAAGCACGTACAGCACGTCCTTGTCCTTCTTCGCCATGGTGGGCTCTCCCGTCGATGTCAGTTCGTGGTGACCAACCCTCGCCACAGGCGCCGACCGGTCGCATCATCCGATGCGGATGACGCCCCCTCCCCTGGGTGATCAAGAGTGGATTCGTACGGCGTTTCGCGCCGAAATCCCCTCTTGATCACGGGGGTGGGGGGCGGGCGGGCGGCTCGCCGGTTGGCATGATGACGGCGTGGCAAAGGTCGTCCGGCTGGTGCAGCTGAGCCCTCCGGCCATCCACGCACTCGCCGCCGGCGACCTTGCGGCGGCGAACCGGGCCGCGCCGATCGTGTTGACGCCGTATTTCGTCGGGCCGGAGTGGCGGAGGGTCTGGCGCCGGCGGAGCCGGCAGATCGACGACGACCCGGGCAGCCTCGGCTGGATCACCGCAGTGATCGTCGACGCCGAGCAGGACACCGCCGTCGGCCGGGCCGGCTTTCACGGACCACCGGACGCCGGCGGCATGGTCGAGATCGGGTACGCCGTCGATCCCGCGCACCGCCGGCAGGGCTACGCACGGGCCGCGGTCGTCGCGCTGCTCGAACGTGCCGCCCGCGAGGCCGACGTACGCACGGTCCGCGCGACCATCAGCCCCGACAACATCGCCTCGCGCCGGTTGGTGGCGCAGTACGGGTTCGTCGAGGTCGGCGACCAGTGGGACGACGAGGACGGCCTCGAGACAATCTTCGAGGTGCCCGCCCCAGGTGGTAGCTGACGCCGGCCCGATTCAGGGGTGTAGCGCGCGCAGGACCTTGTAGAAGTCGGCCTTCTGCTCCAGCCCGATTCCCGGCGTCTTGGTGAGCGACACCCGGCCGTCGCGTACGACGGTGCCGTCCGCGAAGCCGCCGGTCGGCTGGAACTCACCGGGGTAGGACTCGTTGCCGCCGAGCTTGAGGGCGGCGGCGAGGTGCAGCGAGAACTGGTGGCCGCCGTGCGGAATGCAGCGCCGCGACGACCAGCCGTGCTCGCGCAGCATCCGCAGGGTGCGCAGGTATTCGCTCAACCCGTAGCTGAGCGCCGGATCGACCTGGATGACGTCGCGGTCGGGTCGCAGACCGGCGTAGCGGACGAGGTTGCGCGCGTCCTGCATCGAGAAGAGGTTCTCGCCGGTCGCCATCGGGCCGTCGTACTGATCCGACAGCGCCGCCTGCAACGCGTAGTCCAGCGGATCACCGGGCTCCTCGTACCAGAACAGACCGTACGGCGCGAGCGAGCGGGCATAGTCCAACGCGGTCGCCATGTCGAACCGGCCGTTGGCGTCGACCGCCAGCCGCGCCCCGTCCCCGCCCAACACGTCGAGCACCGCCTCGATGCGACGCAGGTCCTCGGGCAGCGGCGCGCCGCCGATCTTCATCTTGACGACGCGGTAGCCGAGATCGAGGAAGCCACTGATCTCGTCTCGCAGCTCCTGAAGCCCCTTGCCCGGCGCGTAGTAGCCGCCGGCGGCGTAGACGAAGACCGAGTCGTCAGGCGCCCCGTCTCCGTAGCGGTCGGACAACCAGCGGTACAGCGGCTGATCGGCGATCTTGGCAGCCAGGTCGAAGAGCGCCATGTCGAGCACCCCGACGGCGACCGACCGTTCGCCGTGCCCACCGGGCTTCTCGTTGCGCATCATGTGGTCCCACGCCTTGGTGGGGTCGATGTTGCCGTCGTCGGAGAGCAACTCCTCAGGCGACGCGGCGAGCAATCGCGGAATCATCCGACGCCGGATGATCTCCCCCGCGCTGTAGCGGCCGTTGGAGTTGAAGCCGTATCCCACCAGCGGTTCGCCGTCGCGGACGACGTCGCTCACCACGGCGACGATCGAGCAATCCATTGCGCTGAAGTCGATCCACGCGTTGCGCATCGACGAGCTGATCGGTACGACGCCCTCGTGGACGGAGACGATCCTC
>DASXJE010000154.1 GCA_036497565.1 Mycobacteriales bacterium | reverse complement strand
TGCTCGACGTCGGCCCGGGCGCGGACGCCTTCCAGTTGCTGCGGCGGTTGCTGCCGGCGGCCGACCCGGGCCGCCCGGACAGCGCCGACGTCGCCGCGGGCCGGGACTTGCTCGACACCCTCGGACAGGTCTATGCCAGCGCGGCACCGGCGGCGGAGTTCGCGGTGCCGCGAGCGACGCCGACCCGCACGCCGCCCACCTGGTCGGTGCGCGGCGCGGTCGACGCGACCCGGCCACTGGCCGCCGTGGTCCGCGCCGGGCTCGCCGCCGCGCTGCCGGGTGCGGCGGCCGCCGCACCGGCGGCGACCGCCTTGCGTGCCGGGCTGCGGGCACAGCTGCACGTCGCGCCGGTCGCGGCCGCGGCCTCCGCCGCGGGGATCGCCGTCGACACTGAGGTGCGGCTCGACATGGGCGGGCTTCGGCTGGCCGCCGGTTCGCCGGTGCCGCCGACGCTCGCGCTGAGGGTTGCGCTGTTCCGGCCCGGCGGATGGCTGGCTGGCGGCCCGCAGGGGGTGCCGCTGCGGCCGGGCGGCTCACGGACCCCGGCGTTGCGCCGCGCCGAACTGCAGGTCGAGCTCGACCTGACCGCCGACCCCGACGTCCGGGTCCGGCTGACCCTCGCCGACGTGACCGCGCTCGGCCTGGACCAGGCGGAGCTCGTGCTGGGCGATCGCGGGGAACCGTTCGGTCCCGAGGCCCGCGTCCTGCTGGGCCGCCTCGCGGCGAGTCTCGCGTCGGCTCCGCCGAACGGCGCCGTCGCCGGTGTGGTCGACGTTCTGGCGGCGGTCGGCTTGATCGACCCTGCTGTGCCTGCGCCGGACGTCGGCTTCTCCGTCGACGCGCTCACCCGGCTGTTCCTCGATCCGGCCGGCCAACTTCGTGACGCGCTGGTCGCGCCGTCGGCGCGGGCGGCGGCGGCCGACGCGTTGCGGCGGCTCATCCCGACCGCGACCGGGACCGGCACCGAGGTGAGCTTCGAGCACGGCGGCCTCGGGCTCACCTTCGACCTGGCCGCGCCGGCCGCGCTGCGGCTGGGCACCGGCGCCGACGGCCTCGACCTTCCCGGCGGCGTGAGGGTCGGGTCCGCACTGTCCCTCGACGCTGCCGGCGGGTGGTCGGGCACCTTCGACCTGGCGGGGAGCGGCCCACCCGGCCCCGCGGGCCGGCCCGCGCTCCGGTTCGCCGCCGATGCGGGGAGCCCGCCGTCCCTGGCCGTGCAGGTCGACGGCGGGCTGCCGGGCCTGCCCACCGATCTGCCGTTGTGGCCGTTGCCGACCGGCGGCGCGGTGGTCGACGCGCTCCCGGTCGCCGCCGCGCTGCTGCTGGGCGAGGTCGGGCGGCTGGTGCTCACCTCGGCCCGCGGCCACGTCGCCGACCCGACCACCGGCATCGCGGCCCGGCTCGACCCGGTGCTGGTCTTCCTCGGCCTGCTTGACGAGGGATCTGCGCCGCGGATGCGGCTGCCCGCCGGGTTGTTCGCCGACCCGGTGCACTGGCTGGAACACACGTTCGCCGGCGACGGCCCCGGGATCGACGGCGACCGCGTCGCGCAGCTCGTCGACGCCGTCCGGCCGCTGCTCGCGCTGCCCACCGCGCCGCACGGCACGCTGCCGTTGCCCGGGGGAGTCAGTCTCGCGGTGGCGCGGGACGGCGACGGTGCGCGGCTCACCCTCGAGGTCGCGCGGGGGCAGGCCGACGCCGCCGGGCATCTCGCGGTCGAGGTGGACGCCGGGCTCACCGTCTTCGCCGCCCGCGCGCCGGTACCGCACCTTGCCGTCACGATCGGTCCGGCCGGCAGCACCGCCGCGCTCGCGCTGATGCTCGACGGCACGGCGCTCGGCGCGGCCCTGAAGACCGGCGCCGGCGACACCGTGCCGCTGTTCCCCAACACCCCCGGGCTGGGCAGCTTGGCCGGCGGCGCGGTTACCTTCGCCCTGCCGCTGGTCCTCGACCGGCTCGAGGTGTCGGCGCCGGCCCCGATCCCTTCGGCGATCGCCGCGGCGCGCACGGCGCTCGGCCTGGGCTCGCCGCACGTGGACCCGACCCAGGTCCGCCAGCTCGCCGCGGACCCCGCGGGCGAGCTCACCCGGCGCCTCGCCGCCAACGGCGCCGGCGCGCTCGGTCAGCTCATCGGCGTGGTCCGCCCGGCGCTGCCGGGGGACTGGACCGTCGACACCAGCGACCCGCATGCGGTGGCGATCACGGTCGGGATCGGTCCGACCCGGCAGCGGGTCGCCGTCGGTTACGCGGTCAGCCCGCCGAGCTTCCGGCTCGACGCGAGCATCGGCATCACGCTGCCCGGTCTCCCCGGCGGACCGCACGGCGCCACCGCGAGCCTCGACGGCAGCATGCGGGTGATCGTCGACCAGACCGGCCTGCGGCTCGTCGACGCCACGGTCGGTGTGGATCCGGCGAAACCGCTGGCGCTCGGCCCGGTCCCGCTCGCCCCGTTGCTTGACGTGCAGGTCGGCCCGGAGGCGGTCGGCGGCCCGCATGTCGCCGCCGGACTCGCGATCAGCGACGGCGCCCATGCCCGGGCGATCCTCGGGTCGGTCGGCGTCACCGCGCCGGTGCACGTCGCGGTCGGCACCCGCACCGACGGCGTCGACGACCCGGCACCGGACCTAGGTGCGGTCGCCGGCAGCCTGGTACTGCCGACCGTCGTCGACATCGCGTTGCAGAACCCGACCGTGCAGGCGCTGCTCGCCCGCCCGGCCATCCACGGCGCGTCATTCTCCGCCGGCAGCCTGTCCCTGCAGGGCGTGCTCAGCGGTGTCCTGCTCGACGGCTCCGGCGGCCTGGACACCGGGCTGTTCGCGCTCGACCCGGCCGATCTCCTCGCCCGGGTGATGCGGCTGGCGCACAACATCGCCGCCGGCGCGCCGTCGGTGACGATCGGCGAGCACCTCACGGTCGGCATCGCGTCGGAGGGCACCGCCCCCGGCTCGCACGTGGGTCTGGGCATCTCGATCCCCGCCGGTCAGCGAGTATTCCTTTCCCACGGCGCGCTGCAATTGTCGGTCGAGGTCGACGCGACCTGGGTCGACGTCGTCCATGCCACGCCGGGGCTGTCCCTGCTGATGTTCGACGACGACGGCACCACCTTCACGCTCGCGGCTGCGCCGCGGCTGGTGATCGACGGCGTGGGCCTGCGCCTTTCCCGGGCGAGCGGTCCACTGCTGGCCACCGCCATCTCGGTCGGGTCGTTGGCCGTGTCGGGACTGCTGGAGATCGGGCCCGGCGGGGTCGAAGCCGGAGGTGCGCGGCTCGAGCTCGCCGACCTGTCGATGGCCCCGGCGTCGGCCTCGGGCGGCGACAACGCGGTGGCGCAGGGCCTGCTCGGCAACGCCGCACAGACGGGCAGCGGTGGCGATGCGACCGCGTTGCGTCCGGCGTTCAGCCCGGCGCTGGCGCTGCAGTACGCCGTCGGCGGCCGGCTGGAGTGGTC
>DASXJE010000153.1 GCA_036497565.1 Mycobacteriales bacterium | reverse complement strand
GACACGATCGTGTAGAAGTGCGCGGTCTTGCCGTCGGCCTTGGGTCGCATGACCCGGCCGAGGCGCTGCGCCTCCTCCTGCCGTGACCCGAAGGTGCCCGACACCTGGATCGCGACCGCAGCCTCGGGCAGGTCGACGGAGAAGTTCGCGACCTTGGAGACCACGAGCGTCGGGATCTCGCCGCGCCGGAACGCGTCGTAGAGCCGTTCGCGTTCGCGGTTGGTCGTCGACCCCTGGATCACGGGTACGTCGAGTGCCTCGCCGAGTTCGTCCAACTGGTCGAGGTAGGCGCCGATCACCAGCACCTGGTCGCCGAGGTGCCGCTCGACGAGGCGACGTACGACGGCGATCTTGGTGTGCGCCGTGGCCCCGACCCGGTAGCGGTCCTCGGGCTCCGCGGTCGCGTAGGTCATCCGCTCGGCGTCGGTCAGCGTGACCCGAACCTCGGTGCAATCGGCCGGCGCGATCCATCCCTGCGCCTCGATGTCGCGCCACGGGGCGTCGTAACGCTTCGGCCCGATCAGCGAGAAGACGTCGCCCTCGCGGCCGTCCTCGCGCACCAGCGTGGCGGTCAGGCCCAGCCGGCGGCGGGACTGCAGATCGGCGGTGAGCCGGAAGATCGGGGCGGGCAGCAGGTGCACCTCGTCGTAGATGATCAGCCCCCAGTCCCGGGAGTCGAACAGTTCGAGGTGCCGGTATTCGCCCTTCCGGCGGGTGGTCATCACCTGATAGGTCGCGATCGTGACCGGCCGGATCTCCTTGCGCTCGCCGGAGTACTCGCCGATCTCCTCCTCCGTGAGGCTGGTGCGGGCGATCAGCTCGCGTTTCCACTGGCGTCCGGCGACGGTGTTGGTGACCAGGATCAGCGTGGTCGCCTGCGCCTTGGCCATCGCCGCGGCGCCGACGAGGGTCTTCCCGGCGCCGCAGGGCAGCACGACGACGCCCGACCCGCCGGCCCAGAAGCCGTCCAGCGCGTCGCGCTGGTAGTCGCGCAGGGTCCAGTCCTCCTCGACGAGGGAGATCTCGTGCGCCTCGCCGTCGACGTATCCGGCCAGGTCGTCGGCCGGCCAGCCCACCTTCAGCAGCGCCTGCTTGAGCCGGCCGCGCTCGGAGGGATGCACCAGGACGGTGTCGTCGTCGACCCGGTTACCGAGCATCGGGGCGATCTTCTTCTGCCGGAGCACCTCCTCCAGGACGGCCCGGTCGAGCGCCACGAGGATCAGCCCGTGCGCCGGGTCCTTCTGCAGCTGCAGCCGGCCGTAGCGGTCCATCGTGTCGGCGACGTCGACGAGCAGCGCGTGCGGCACGGCGTAGCGGCTGAACCGTACGAGCGCGTCGACCACCTGCTCCGCGTCGTGACCGGCGGCCCGCGCGTTCCACAGGCCGAGCGGGGTGAGCCGGTAGGTGTGCACGTGCTCAGGCGATCGTTCGAGCTCGGCGAACGGCGCGATCGCCATCCGCGCCTCACTGGCTGCGGGGTGGTCGACCTCGAGGAGAAGGGTCTTGTCGGACTGCACGATCAGGGGGCCATCGGTCACGCGGACCATTGTCCCCGCCCACCGGCCCGGCCGCCACGCTGACCGCCTTCCGGCGATTCTCCCGGAATTGCACTAGCATACGGCCGCCACGCCGTCGCAATGGGGGGATGGTCCTTCGATGAGAGCTCTGCATTTCGGCCGGTCGGCCGTCGCGATTCTGGCCGGTTCGGCGATGACCGTCTCGATGACCGCGGTGGTGGTCGCCGGGGCCACGGCTCCGGCCGGCGCCGCGCCGCCACACCCGTCCGCCCCGGTGCAGGCCTTCCCGTCGCCGGGCGACCGGGTCGCCTCGCCGCAGACCGGGATCACGTTCCGCGGGGTCTCGCCGGCCGCGCTGCGCCGCCTGGTCGTGACCGGCTCCGAGAGCGGCGCGCACGCCGGGCACGTGTCGGCCCTCGCGGCCGGACGCGGCTCGGTGTTCCAGCCGGCGACGTCATTCCGTCCGGGTGAACGGGTCACCGTCCGCACCGGCGGCGTCGACGTACGCGATGCGACCGACGGCTCCTTCAGCTTCGGTGTGGCCCGGCCCGCCGATGTGCCGGCGACCGTTCCGGACGAGACGGCCACGACAACCCCGGCCCGCACGTCGGCCGCGGCACCCACGTGTAAGCCGACCGCCCACGTCTACAACAGTCGTCCCGACCTGCACCCGCCGCCCGTGTGCGTGATCGCCCGGCGCGGGAGCACTGCGCCCGGCGACCTGTTCCTCACCCCCGGGGGCGAAGCCGGCGTCGGGCCGGGAATCTACGACAACAGCGGTCAGCCGGTGTGGTTCCGGCGCGGCAACGCGCAGGTCGTCCACGACTTCCAGGTCGTGCACCTCAACGGCCAGGAGATGCTGGCCTACTACGCCGGTAACCGCGCCCCGACCGACGCCGGGCACGGTGCCGGCCAATACACCCTGCTCAACGACCACTACGGGTTCGCCGCCCACATCGGTGCCGGCAACGGCCTGCAGGCCGACTTCCACGAACTGTCGATCACCAAGCAGGGCACGGCGCTGCTCGGCATCTACGACCCGGTCATGATGAACCTCGGCCACGGACCGCAGATCGTCCTGGACTACGTCGTCCAGGAGGTCGACTTCCAGCACGGCAACAAGGTGCTCTTCGAGTGGCATGCGCTCGACCACGTGTCGGTGGCCCAGTCCCACACCCCGGCTCCGGCGCCCGGCGGGCAGTACGACTGGTTCCACGGCAACTCGATCGCCCAGGACAACGACGGCAACCTGCTGGTTTCCGCCCGCAACACCTGGATCGTCTACAAGATCAACCGGTCCACCGGCAAGGTGATCTGGGAGCTCGGGCAGCCCAACAACGCGTCTCCGCAGTTCCGGCTCACCGGCTCCAACTTCGGCTATTTCTGTTACCAGCACGACGCGCGGGTCACCCCCGACGGCCGTTACACCGTCTACGACGACGGCGGCGGGGGACCGGGCTGCAGCCATCCGGCCCGCGGACTGGTGTTCCGCCTCGACGTCGCCAACAAGGTCGCGACCCTCGCCAAGGGCTTCCGGCACAGCCCTGACCTCTTCACGAACTTCACCGGCAGCATGCGCCTGCAGTCCAACGGCGACGCGCTGATCGACTGGGCGGACGCATCGCAGGTGTCTGAATTCGGGCCGAGCGGTGACCTCCGGCTCGACCTGAAGTTCGACCAGCTGAGCTACCGGGGGGTCCGGGCGGTGTGGCACGGCGTCTCCGACCGTCCGCCGGACATGGTGGTGCAGACCCCGTCCGGTCATCCGACGGCGTACGTCAGTTGGAACGGCGAGACCGGCGTGACGCAGTGGCGGCTCCTCGGCGGCAGCAGCCCGTCGACGCTCAAGGCGCTCGGTGCCCCGGTGCGCAAGACCGGTTTCGAGACCGCGATCCCGGTCCCGTCCGGCACGGCGGTCGTCGCCGTGCAAGGGCTCAACGCCGCCGGGAATCCGCTGACCAACGGCGTATCCGCGGCTGAGCCGGGAAGCAGGTTCTTCCACGAGACGAGCGGCGGCCCGAGCTACCTGCGCTCGAACTACCGCATGGCGGTGGGTGACTTCGACGGCAACACCGCCGAGGACATTCTCGCGTACACGCCGGACCGAGGCCCGGACTACCTGCAGATCGCCGACGGCCACGGCGGCTGGCAACAGCGGCCGCTGCCGCAGATCGCGCACAACTGGACCCCGCTGGTCGGCAACTTCACCGGTGACGCGCGCGACGAGATCATCTGGTGGAGCCCGCTCAGCACGACGGCGTACCTCGCGCGGGCGCCGTTCGGCGCGGCGTGGCGGGCCATCACCGTGCCGCCGGTGCGACACGCCCTGGTGCTCCGGCACAACGCCGCCCGGGGCGGCCCGAACAACGACGAGGTGCTGTGGTGGGGCCCGCACACCGACACCGACCAGATCGACCACTACACCTGGCCGGTCGGCGGCAGCCCCAGCGTGAGCCGGCTCCCGGTCGGTGTCAGCAACGACTACAAGCCGGTCACCGGTGACTTCGACGGCAACGGGTTCGCCGACGTGCTCTGGTACGGACCGGGCGGCATCCCGGACTCCGTCTGGTACCTCACCGGCCCGGCGCACGGTCAGACCACGGGGCACGTGGCCAAACCGCTGACCCTGCGCGGCGCCAACTACCGCCCGGTCGTCGGTCGCTTCGGAGCGCCGGACCAACTCGACGACGTGCTCTTCACCACGCCCGGAGGAGGCGTCGACTGGTTGTGGCGCGGGCGACCGGACCGGACCTTCGACTCGACCAACGTCACCAACGGGGAGAGCGGCCTGATCCGGGTGCTCCACACCGGCGACAGCGACGCGGTGGCGTTCTGGAGCCCGGGGCACGACCTGCGGATGCTGCGCTTCGCCACCGGCGGAACGACGATCCGCTACGCCCGTAACACCGTGGTGCCGGCCGATTCCGGCATCTTCATCGGTGCCTTCGCCGGTACCGGCGACGACGTCTACTGGTACTCACCCGGCGCCGCGCCGGAGCGGTTGTGGGAGCCGGTGCTCGACTGACCCATCCATGATCAAGAGGGGATTCGTACGGCGTTTCGTGCGCCTATCCCCTCTTGATCATGGAGGGTGAGGTCAGGGCGAGGGACGGCGCGGAAGGTCAGGCGCGGGCCTCTTCGTCGAGCAGGGCGACCGAGGTGATGCGGTGCAGCGCGAAGGTGCGCATCTCGTCGCGCTGGTGGTCGAAGCCACGCAGGAAGCCGCCCCCGACCGAGACCGGTTCGACGATCCGGTGAGACGCCGTGCCCTGCGCGTTGACGTAGCCGAGCCATACGGCGAGCCCGTCGCGGACGGCCTGGCCGAGCACACCCAGCGTCGCGGCGGTGGTGACCCCCGGGAAGGTGCTGGTGACCGGCGACCGCCGTGCCTCGCGGGCAGCCCGGTCACCGGCCCGGATCTGGCGCACCAGGTCGGTGAGCTGTTGCGTGCTGGGCGCCGGCGGCTCGACCGGCCGGGTCGAGGAACGCTGGCGCACCGGGGTACGCCGGGCGTCGGGGCGGGAGAGGACGAGCGCGCCGTCGGCCGACTCGGCGACCGGCGCGTAACCGTGGTCGCGCAGCATCTCGAGCACCCGGTTGACCGGCGACTTCGACAGCAACACGGTCGGGGCGATCCGGCGCAGCCGGAGGATCTCGAGCCCGCGGTCGGCCACCACCTCGGCGAGCAACGCCGGATCGTCGCACCGCAGGTAGGCCGATGCGCTGCCGACCCGCAGGGCGCCGTGCCGGCGGGAGACGTCGTCGATGAGATACGTCAGGCCCTGCGGCACCGGCGTCTGTGACCGGGTGCGGAACAACTCGTGCAGGTCGTCCGCGCTGCGGCCGGCGTCCATCGCCCGCCGGACGCTGGTCTCGGTCACCCGGTAGACGGTGGCGCCGCCGGAAGACTCGATATCGGCGACCAGCGCCATTTCGCGGGCGAGATCGGGCTCGAGTGGGCCCGGCGCGACGACGGTGAGGTCGGCCTGCGCGAGGACGTGGTCGATCGGTGCGGGCAGGTGGTCGGCGATGAGCGGTGCCGGGTCGGCACCGCTGAGCAGGGCCCGGCCGAACGAGGTCAGCGCCCCACGGCCGGTGATCCCGAGCGTCTCGGCCTCCGTCAGGGTCGACGCGACGACGGCGTCGCGGTGGACGCCGCCGCGTCGCGGCGCGCGCCAGCGGAGTAGCGCGGCCACGTCGTCACTGCGCGCGCTCTGCCCCGCCGGCAACTCGGCGAGTACGCCGAGTACCTGCCGGCGGGTCGCCGGGGTGCCGCTGCGGGTGACCTCGAAGGACAGCGGAGCGATGACCTTGTCGTGGTCGTCGCGCTGACCGATCAGGGTCGGCAGTCGCGGCATCGAGAGCCAGGCCGCGGCCACCCTGCTCCAGCGCTGCTCGGCGGGCGAGCCCACCCAGAGGTCGAAGTCGGCGGTGGGCAGCCACTCGGGTTCGGTCTCGCCGCTGGCCGCGAGCAGTCCGGCGGCGTGGGCGATCTCCATGAGCAGCGCGGCGAGGTCGTCGGGGACGTCGAGGGCGCGGGCGCTGCGGCGCAGTTCGCGTACGCCGAGGCCGCCCGAGCGCAGCTGCCGGGGCGGATCCTCGCCGTAGGAATCGAGCAGGGCTTGGATCAGCCGGAGCACCGTGACCGCCTGGCCGGCGCCGACATCCTCGACCAGTGCGGCGCTGACCTCCCGGGGGCGCAGGGCCGGCGGCTCGGACTGCGGCGGCCCGAGCGGCCGGTCGCCGCGCAGGGCCAGCCCGACCTCCCGCGGCAGCTCGACGGTGTCGGTGTCGACCGCCACCAGCAGGGCATGCGCCAACAGCCAGCGCACCGGGGTGTCGGCCTCCGCGGCCCGCACCGGCCGCTGGGCGGCGCGGACGGTGCCGAGCGGGGAGCCCTCGGCGAGCTGGTCGAGCACCGCCCGCTCCTGCTCCCCGCAACGGGCCAGCAGCGCGTCGAGCCGGGCCCGGTCGGCGAAGACGCCGCCGACGAGACCGGCGGCGGCCGGCTGCCGGGCCGACGGGAGGTCGAGCGCCTCGAGGACCGGCGCGATCTGCCGGTCGTCGTGGCGGCCGAGGCCGGCGGCGACCGGTCGGCCGAGACCCGCCGGGTAGGGACCGGCCGCGTCGGCGACACTCCCGACGAGATGCAGCGCCTCGTCGTCGCCCCACACCAGCGCGAGGTCACGCAGCCGGTCGACGGCGGTCCGGACCGCCACCTCGGTGACGTCCAGGGCGTCGCAAATGTCGCCGATCGAGGCATCCGACCCGCGCAGCGACAGTGTGTCGACCACCTGGAGGGAGAACGCGTCGAGCTGTTCCAGGGCGCGCAGCACCGAGACCCGGATCGCCGCGCGACTCGCGACCACGCCGACATCGGCCGGGGCCGGTACGGCGATGTCCGGACGCTCCCGGAACAGCCGGATCAGCGCCTCGTCGGGCCGGGCCCGCAGCCAGTCGGCCAGGCTCGCGGGATGGGTCGTGCTCATCGCGACAACGGTAGTCGCAGCCGCCGACGGCGGCGTCGTACGCCCGGAACGAGCGCCGGGCACGGTGTCTGCTCTTGACCGGTATCTCGCGACATGGTTGCGTGCCCGCGACATCCTCGTACCCACACCGAAGCGACGCGCGCCCCGTTCCGCTCGCGCCGGTCGTCGAAAGGAGCTCACCACCGATGAGGTCGAGACTAGGGGGCGTGGCGGTGCTGTCCGCGGTTGCTGTCGCGCTTGGCGCCTGGGCCATGCCCGGCGCCGCAAGCGCGAGTGCCTCCGCCGGCGCGCCGTCGCACACGCAGGCCGACGCGGCACACGCCGTCACGTCGTACGACGCCCTGCAGAAGTACCTGTACGTCGGCGACGGCTCGTACCTTTACCACGAGCAATACCCGGTCCAGCCGAAGGACAACAAGTACTCCTACGAATGGCCGTTCTCGCAGGCCCACGTCGCGACGCTCGACCTGGTCGGCATCGGCGGGCGCACCGGTGCCTCGTTCGGGCCGGCGTTGCGCGATCGATCGGCCGGCCAGGAGCGGTACTGGAACGCCGCCGGCGGCACGACCGGTGTCCCCGGCTACGACTCCTACGCCCCCGCGCCCTACGGCGGCGGCGGCGACATGTTCTACGACGACAACGAGTGGGTCGGGCTGGAGAAGGCCCAGCAGTTCCTGATGACCGGTGACCGTACGGCGCTGGCGCGGGCCAAGCAGGTCTTCGCCCTCGTGGTCTCCGGGTGGGACACCGATGCGACCCACGCCGACCCGGGCGGCGTCTTCTGGACCCAGGCGAGCTGGAGCCAGGACCGCAACACGGTGTCCAACATGCCCGGCGCGGAGTTGGGCCTGCGGCTCTACCAGGCCACCCACGACCGGACCTACCTCGACTGGGCGAAGCGGATGTACGACTGGACCAACCGCTACCTGCTCGCCCCCAACGGCATGTACTGGGACCACGTCAGCCTCGTGGCAGGCCCCCCCGTAACTGTCACTGTCGAGAAGACGCAGTGGTCCTACAACCAGGGCGTGCCGATCGGCGTCGACGTGCTCTTCTACGAGGTCACCCACGACCCGACCTACCTGCAGCGCGCCGAGAGCGTGGCGCAGGCGTCGTACCAGTACTTCGTCGAGCAGGGCAACCTCTCGGGCCAGCCGCCGTACTTCAACTCGATCTACTTCAAGAACCTGCTGCTGCTCGAGTCGGTGACCGGCGGCACGAAGTACCGGCAGGCCATGCAGAACTACGCCGACACCACCTGGACGACGCTCCGCGACCCCGCGAGCGGACTGTTCCAGTTCGCCGGCAACGGCGAGACTCAGGCAATCGAGCAGGCCGCCATGGTGCAGATCTACGCCACGCTGGCCTGGCCGGCCAGCCGCGATCAGCTGCTGTACTAGACGGGAGGGGTCACACTGGAAGCGAGAGGTCGGAGGTCACGGTGAGCGAACCTGCCCAGCTTGCGCGACAGGACCCCACCTGGCCCGAGGCCGACGGTGAGCCGGTGATCTCCGAGTTCACCTCACCGGTCCAGGGCGCGCCGTCACCCTTCGGCGAGGACCCGGAGTTTCCGCTCCCGCCCGAGCGGCTCCGCTACCGTCACCCCAGCCTGGCGGACCGGCCCAACCTCTAAGGGGTGGGCCGGTCCGGGCGCCCGGAGGTCAGCATGCCCGCGACAGCACTTCCGTCCTACGCCTCCGGGACGTCCACGGTGCCGTTGCTCGGCGACACCATCGGCGCGAACTTCGACCGGGCCGTGGCGGCGTTCCCCGACCGGGAGGCCCTCGTCGATCTGGGCTCCGGGCGCCGCTACACCTACGCCGAGCTGTCCGCGGCCGTCGCCGGGTGCGCCCTCGGCCTGCTCGAGGCCGGCATCGGGAAGGGCGACCGGGTCGGCATCTGGGCGCCCAACTGCGCCGAGTGGATTCTGGTGCAATACGCGACCGCGCAGATCGGCGCGATCCTGGTCAACATCAACCCGTCCTACCGCACGCACGAGGTGGGCTACGTGCTCGGTCAGGCGGGGGTACGGCTGCTGGTCAGCGCGCCGGAGCACCGCGGCAGCGACTACCGGGCGATGGTCGGCGAGGTGCGTGGTGAGCTCCCCGGTCTCGAGCAGGTGGTGTTTCTCGGCGACCCGGACTGGGACGAGCTGATCCGCGAGCGGGCCGGGCACGACCGGCTGGCCGAGATCGGGTCGACGCTGTCGCCCGACGACCCCATCAACATCCAGTACACGTCGGGCACCACCGGCTTCCCGAAGGGCGCGACCCTCTCGCACCACAACATCCTCAACAACGGCTACTTCGTCGGGGAGCTCTGCGGCTACACCGAGGCCGACCGGATCGCCATCCCGGTGCCCTTCTACCACTGCTTCGGGATGGTGATGGGAAATCTCGCCGCCACCAGCCACGGGGCGTGCATGGTCGTCCCCGCCCCGGCCTTCGACCCGGCCGCCACGCTGCAGGCGGTCAGTGCCGAGCGGTGCACGTCGCTGTACGGCGTCCCCACGATGTTCATCGCCGAACTGGGGCTGCCCGACTTCGCCTCCTACGACCTGTCCACAGTGCGCACGGGCATCATGGCCGGGTCGCCCTGCCCGGTCGAGGTGATGAAACGGGTGGTCGACGACATGGGTATGACGCAGGTGACCATCTGCTACGGCATGACCGAGACGTCGCCGGTGTCCACCCAGACCCGGGTCGACGACGACCTCGAGCGCCGGGTGGCGACGGTGGGCACCGTCCATCCGCACGTCGAGATCAAGATCGTGGACCCGGCCACCGGCCTGACGGTGCCGCGCGGAACGCCCGGCGAGCTCTGCACCCGGGGCTACTCGGTGATGCTCGGCTACTGGGACCAACCGGAGCAGACCGCCGAGGTGATCGACGCCGCCCGCTGGATGCACACCGGTGATCTCGCCGTGATGGACGACGCGGGCTACGCCGGCATCGTCGGGCGCATCAAGGACATGGTCATCCGCGGCGGCGAGAACATCTACCCGCGCGAGATCGAGGAGTTCCTTTACTCCCACCCCGACATCGTCGACGCCCAGGTCATCGGCGTCCCGGACGAGCGCTACGGCGAGGAGTTGATGGCCTGGGTGCGGATGCGCCCAGGTGCAGCGGATCTCACCGCGGCGGCCCTGCGGGACTTCTGTGCCGGAAAGCTTGCGCACTACAAGATCCCGCGATACGTCCACGTCGTCGACGAGTTCCCGATGACCGTGACCGGCAAGATCCGCAAGGTCGAGATGCGCGAGCGATCGGCGAGCCTGCTCGCCGGGGATCGACCCGGATAGTCAGCTGTGCCACGACTCCAGCACGTCGAGGTTGTGGAAGGTCGGCGGCCCGTCGCACAACTGCGCCATCCGGGCCGAGAACTCGGCCGTGTCGGGCCGGCGGGAGTTCTCCATCGCCGAGTCGTATGAGTCGAACTCGACCACGGTGAGGTAGTGGCCGGGGTGGTCGCGGTCGGCGGTGACTCCTGCGCGCCGTACCGTTCCCGCCTCCTGGCGGCCCTGGAACTCGTCCGCGAGCGCCCGCACCTCGTCGATGCGCGAGGTGTCGAACTCGATGATCTGTACAAAACCGGCCATGATGGCTCCTTTGCTTGCTGTTGATGGTCGGGCGTCCTTGCATGGGGGCGCAAGCGGAACGACGAAACCGGTTGGGGAGTTGCCCGTTCGCGTACCTGATGTGCGCGAAGGGCGACACAATCCGGAGGTGAGCACGGTGGACGGGTCGCTGTACTGGCGCGCGGTCGGGCAACTCCGTTTCGACCGGCGGGCGGGTCTGCGCGGGCTGGAGCGATGCTTCAGCGAGGGCCAGGCACCTGACGGTCTGGACGGCCCGCTGCGCGGCCGGCTGGTGGCGACGACGATCGGGCACGGTACTGACGGCGTCTTCGAGGCGATGGCCCGCGGGTGGCTGCCGTGGCAGGGCAAGACCTTCGCCGGCGGCGACGGTGAGGGCCGCAATCTGTTCACGACGGGCGCCCAGCGGATGATGCGGGTGACGCTGCCCAACTATCAGGACGTGCGGGACGAGGGCGGCGGCCAGTTCAGCGCATTCCGCTTCCTCACCTCGGTCGGCCCCAGCGCTCTGGACCCAGGGGTCGACGTACTCCGGATCGACTACCGGGACGTGGCGGAGAACCCCGCCTGGCCGGTGCGTCAGGTCCTGGACGAACTCGTCACGGTCGGTCCACGGCTCTATCTCGGTCAGGCACTGCTCCTCTGGCGGGGTTCGCTACGCCGGGCGGCATGGTTTTCTCTGGAAGGAAAGGACATCGGTGATGACGACCACTGACTACGCCGCGATCGAGGCAGAGCGGGACCGGATCCGGTCGGCGTACCTGCGCGACCCGAAGGACCGGCCCTCGTCGTCGGCCCGCGGTGTCCACCACACCGCGCTGCTCAGCTCGGACGTCGAGCGCACCGTGCGCTTCTACCAGGGCGTGCTGGAGTTCCCGCTCACCGAGATCTTCGAAAACCGCGACTACCGTGGCTCCAACCACTTCTTCTTCGACATCGGCAACGGCAACCTGCTGGCGTTCTTCGACTTCCCGGGCCTCGACCTGGGGCCCTATGCCGAGGTGCTCGGCGGTCTGCACCACATCGCCATCTCGGTGGAGCCCGACAACTGGCGGCGGCTCAAGGCCAACCTCGACGAGGCCGGGGTGGAGTTCCAGGAGGAGAGCGGGACGTCGATCTACTTCCGCGATCCCGACGGCGCCCGCGTGGAACTCATCGCCGACCCGCTGGGAGAGATGTACGGGACCGTGGTGTTGTGACTCACGGGGCGTCCCGGTGACGCCGCCATGTTGAGGTCTAACATCACTCACCGTCCGCGTCAGCCGATCACGGTGCGACACAGGCAACGGGTGTGTTGCACTGAGGAGACGTCGGCGTCCCACCGCCAGGTATCGACGATGCGAAGAGGTGGCAGATGCAGCTCGGAATGGTCGGCCTCGGTCGGATGGGCGCCAATCTCGTCCGGCGGCTCATGCGCGACGGTCACGAGTGCGTCGTCTACGACACGTCACCGGACTCGGTGGCGGCGCTCGTGGCGGAAGGCGCTGCGGGCGCGTCGAATCTCGAGGAGTTCGTCGCGAAGCTGGTGACCCCGCGGGCCGCGTGGGTGATGGTCCCGGCCGGAGTCACCGGCCAGACCGTGGACAAGCTTGCCGACCTGATGGCCCCCGAGGACATCATCATCGACGGCGGCAACTCCTACTACCGCGACGACATCCACCGCGCGACGGTGCTGAAGACCAGGCAGCTGCACTACGTCGACGTGGGAACGAGCGGTGGCGTCTACGGACTCGACCGTGGCTACTGCCTGATGATCGGCGGCGAGGACGACGTCGTCACCCACCTCGATCCGATCTTCCGGAGCATCGCGCCGGGGGTCGAGGCGGCCGTACGCACCCCGGGCCGCAAAGGCGAGCCGGTCCCCGCGGAGTACGGCTACCTGCACTGCGGCCCGAACGGCGCCGGCCACTTCGTCAAGATGGTGCACAACGGCATCGAGTACGGCGTGATGGCCGCCTACGCCGAGGGTTTCGCCGTACTCCGCAATGCGGGTATCGGTCGGGAGGAGCAACTGCAGGACGCCGAGACGGCGCCGCTGTCCTCACCGGAGTACTACCAGTACGACATCGACGCCTCGAACGTCGCGGAGGTATGGCGGCGGGGGAGCGTCATCGGCTCCTGGCTGCTCGACCTCACCGCGAACGCGCTCGCGCAGGACCCGAAGATGGCCGGGTTCGCCGGCCGGGTGTCGGACTCCGGGGAAGGCCGCTGGACGGTGATGGCGGCGGTCGACGAGAGCGTGCCGGCGCACGTGCTGACCGCGGCACTCTTCGAGCGGTTCTCCTCGCGCGGTGAGGCCGATTTCGCCGACAAGCTGCTTTCCGCGATGCGTAAGCAGTTCGGAGGGCACGACGAGAAGGTCGGCGGTGTCGCCCCCGACCTGGCCCCCGACTCCGGCGGGACATGAGCGCCGAGCGCGGGGACGTCCTGGTCGTATTCGGTGCGACCGGCGACCTGGCGCACAAGAAGATCTTCCCTGCGCTCTACCAGCTGCAGAAGCGCAGCCTGCTCGACGTACCGGTGGTGGGGGTCGCCCGCTCCGACTGGGATGACGACGGTCTGCGGCATTACGCGCGGGCCGCGGTGGAAGCAGTCGGGGAGCCGATCGACGAGGCGGCGTTCTCCCGGCTCGCCGGCAGGCTCAGCATGGTCGCCGGCGACTACACCGACTCCGCTGTCTACTCCCGCCTCAAGAGCGAACTGCCGGCCGCGCAGCATCCGGTCTTCTACCTCGCGATCCCGCCCGCTCTGTTCGGCACGGTCGTGCACGGGCTCGCCGACGCCGGCCTGTCCGACGGAGCGCGGGTCGTCGTAGAGAAGCCGTTCGGTCGCGACCCGGACTCGGCCCGGGCGCTGAACGACACGCTGCACAAGGTCTTCCCCGAGTCCGCGATCCGCCGGATCGACCACTACCTGGAGAAGGAGTCGGTCGAGGACCTGCTCACGTTCCGCTTCGCCAACACATTCCTCGAGCCGATCTGGAACCGGACCTACGTCGAATCCGTGCAGATCACGATGGCCGAGGCCTTTGGCGTCGAGGGCCGGGGGTCGTTCTACGACTCGGTCGGCACGATCCGCGACGTCGTCCAGAACCACCTGCTGCAGGTCCTGGCCATGCTGGCGATGGAGCCGCCGATCTCCGAGGACGCCGACGCGCTGCGGAACGAGAAGGTCCGGGTGCTGCGGTCGATTCTCCCGATCGACCCCGGGCAGATCGTTCGCGGACAGTACGACGGCTACCTGGACGAGCCCGGCGTCGCCGCCGGTTCCACCGTGGAGACCTACATCGCGCTGCGGGTCCACGTCGACTCCTGGCGCTGGGCCGGGGTCCCGTTTTACATCCGGGCCGGCAAGGCACTCGCCGGGACGGCGACGGAGGCCGTCGTCCAGCTGCGGCAACCGCCGCAGTTGCTCTTCACCGGCGTCGGCGGCACCCGACCCCAGCCCAACCTGCTGCGGTTCCGCCTGGGCAGCCACGACGGTGTGACGTTCACCGTGCAGGCCAAGCATCCCGGCGGGCACCCCGAGACCTGCCCGATCGATCTCGACGTCGACTTCGCCCGCGCGTTGGGGCGGCGTCCCGAGGCCTATGAACGGCTGCTGTCCGACGCGGTTGACGGCGACGCGCGGCGGTTCGCGCGCGAGGATTCGGTCGAGCAGGCGTGGCGGATCGTCGCACCCATCCTCGACCTCCCCGACCGGCCGGTCGCCTACGCCCGCGGGTCGTGGGGCCCGCCCGAGGCCGACCGGCTGCTGGATGGGGGGACCTGGCACCACCCGGAGGTCGATGCCGGGACGGCCGGGACCGGCGTACCGTCGGCTCATGTGCCGGAGCATCAAGACCCTGCGTGAGCCCTATACCGAGCAGGTCACCGAGGCGGACATGCACGCCGCGGCCCTGCAGTACGTGCGGAAGGTGAGCGGATTCCGCAAGCCTGCCGCGCACAACGCCGCCGCCTTCGACCGTGCCGTCGACACCATCGCCGCGGCCACCGCGGCGCTGCTCGACGACCTCGAGGTTCGGCACGCCCACCACCCCGAACAGCGGGCCGGCTAAGCGCCTTGCTCCGCTGATCTCGCGCGGCCGCCTCGGCCGCGCTTCTTTCGGCGAGTGCCGAGGCGCCCATCATCGGACGCTGTACTCGCATCCAGCGCGGGATTATGCGAGTAGCGCGTCCGATGTTCGCCGATCGGCCGGCCGGTGCGGTGGGGCTGGCCATCATCGTGCGTCGTACTCGCATCCAGGGCCGGATTGTGCGAGTAGCACGCACGATGTCGACCCGCCTCGGCTTCGTCGCCGGGGCTGCGCCGCGGTGCGGGCATCATCGTGCGTCGTACTCGCATCGGAGGCCCGCAGATGCGGGTAGCGCGCACGATGTCGACCGGGGCCTACTGCGGCATGTCGGGGTGGTGGCGGCCCGGTCGGCGGGTGGCCGGTCCCCTTCGGCGCGGGTGTCATCGGTCGTGCGCCTTCTCACCGTGGTCTAGCTGGTGGTGACCAACTTGGGTGTGCGCCGTCGTGAGGTGGGTGGTGGGTCGGGTCGGTCGGGTGGGTCGGGTATGGCGGGGAGG
>DASXJE010000152.1 GCA_036497565.1 Mycobacteriales bacterium | reverse complement strand
AGCGTCTCGGCGTAGTCGGTGCCGAGATCGCGCCGCTCGACCAGCCGGAGCCCGGTGTGCTCGGCCAGGTTCTTCTCGATCGCCGTGATCGACGGCAACAGTCCGCCGGGAAAGATGTACTTGTGCATCCAGGTGTAGGAGTGCCGCGAGAGCATCAGCCGGTCGTGCGGCATGGTGATCGACTGCAGCGCCACCCGGCCGCCCGGTTTCACCAGCCGGTCCAGCGCACCGAAGTACGTCGACCAGTAGCGCTCGCCCACCGCCTCGATCATCTCCACGCTGACCACTGCGTCGTACTGACCTTGCGCCTCGCGGTAGTCCCGGAGCAGCACCTGCACCCGGTCGGCCACCCCGGCCGCCTCGATCCGCGCCTCGGCCAGAGCCTTCTGCTCCGCCGAGATGGTCAATGACGTGACGCGGGCACCGCGGTGCGCCGCCGCCCGGATCGCCAGTGCCCCCCAACCGGTGCCGATCTCCAGCAGGTGGGTGTCGCTGCCCACCCCGGCCATGTCGAGGATGCCGTCGATCTTGCGCACCTGGGCCTCGGACAGGGAGTCGTCCGGTTCGAACCACGCCCCGGAGTAGGTCATCGTCTCGTCGAGGAACAGCGCGAAGAGCTCGTTCGAGAGGTCGTAGTGCCGGTGGATGTTGGCCCGCGCGCCCTCGATCGTGTTGTCCTCGTCGTCGGGCTGACGCGCGTCGTACCACCGGCGGAGGAACTGCAGCCGGGGCGGAACGAGAGTCCGCACGCCGCCGGCGAACGCCGTGAGTACGCCGGGCAGGTCGTCGGTGTCCCAGTCGCCCGTCATGTAGGACTCGCCGAAGCCGATCTTGCCGTCTACCCCGAGCCGGCGGAAGAACGCATCGGCGTCGACCAGCCGCATCACCGGCACGTCCGCACCGATGCTGCCGATCGATCGACCGTCCGGGAAGGTCGCGCGGACACCGACCCGACCGACCGCCCGCGCGAACACCAACCTGGCCAGCCGCCCCCGTGCCCGCGTCGGCGGCGGGACCGCCAACCCAGGCCAGCGGTCCTCGGCCGGACGCGCGACACCGCGCCTCGCGACCGGACCGCTGCGAGCCGTGTCCGAACTCACTGCACACCCTCCTGAGGGATGTGCGGTCGACGCCGGACGACCGGCACCTTCCGCAGAAAAAGCTTCACCCCTTGATACCGGATCAGCGCACTGACCCGGTATGTGGACAGTGGATGACTTATCACGGACCGGACCACCGTGCCCACGGTGACCGGGACCCGCCGGCCGGTCAACGTCGCCGCGAACGGGGTCACCTCGCCCTGCCGCAGCGCCATGGTCACATGCAGCGTGTCCCCGGGCGGCGCGACCCGGATCAGGTAGCGGCCACCCATCTCGAGGAACGGCGAAACGTAGAACTGCTTCTCGGTCGTGGCCCGGCCCGTCTCGTCGGGCCGGAGCAGGTAGCAGTGCCGCTCGCCATAGGTGTTGTGCACCTCCGCGACGACGCAGACCTGCGGCCCGGCCGCATCGTGGCACCAGTAGACGGTGATGGGGTTGAAGACGTAGCCGAGCGATCGGGCATTGGTGAGCATCACGACACGGCCGGTGACCTGGACGCCCTGGCTCGCGAGCCACCGGTCGAGGTTGCCCCGGATCGACCGGTCGGCGTCGCCGAGGTGGTCGCGGGATTCGAACCGGGCGAAGGCCCGCAGCCACCACGGCAGCCGGGGCAGGTCGTCGAGGTCGACCAGCCACATCGCGTGGTCGTAACCGAACTCGTTCGCCGTCGTTCCCCGCCGGGCATGGGTCACCCGGGACCGGTAGATCGCCGGCGTCGACGCTGAAGTCACCATTCGACACCGAACGCCTGAGCCGCGCGCACACCCGCGAGGCATCCGTCCTCGTGAAATCCCCAGCCGTGGTACGCGCCGGCGTACGCCGTCCGGCCGAGATTCAGGGACGGCAGCCGCCGCTGCGCCGCGAGCGACTCCCCGGTGTAGATGGGGTGTTCGTAGACCATCCGGTCGAGCACCGAGTCGGGTCTCACCAGACCCGGCTCGTTGAGGGTCACCACGTAGTCGACCGGCTCGTGGATCTGGTGCAGGCGGTTCATGTGGTAGCTGACGTGCACCTTCTCGTCCGGCGGCGCGCACTCGGTCAGCAGGTAGTTCCACGACGCCCGGGCGCCTGTGCTTCGTGGCAGCAGTGACGCGTCGGTGTGGAAGACGGTCTCGTTGCGCGAGTAGTGGATCGCCCCGAGTACGGCGCGCTCGTCGGCGGTGGGGTTTTCGAGCATCGACAGCGCCTGGTCGGCATGGGTCGCCACCACCACCCGGTCGAAGCTGCGGACCTGATCCATGTCGTCGCGGATCTCGACCCCGTCCTCGTACCGGCGGATCGATCGGACGGAAGTCGATACCTCGACCGCGGACAGCCCCTTGGCGGCCCGCTCCACGTAGCTGCGGGAGCCACCCACGACCGTCTTCCACACCGGTGCGCCCGACACGGTGAGCATCCCGTGGTGGGCGAAGAACTCGAACAGGTAGCGCGCCGGATACTTGCGGGCCAACCCCAGTCCGGCCGACCAGACCGCCGACACGAACGGCATCATGAAGTGCTGCGCGAAGAAGGTCGAGTAGCCGCCCTGCGCGAGGAAGCCGCCGAGGGTCAGACCTTCGCACTCGTCCGAGTCGAGCACCCGACGTGCCTGCCGGTGGAACTTCCGCACCTCGGCGAGCAGCCGGACGTATTCCGGGCGCAGCAGCGCGCTGGGCTGGGCGGCGAAACCGCGGAGCCCCCGCGCACCGGCGTACTCCAGTCCGCAGCCGTCACAGCGCACGCTCATGCTCATGTCGCTGTCCTGAGTGGACACCCCGAGCTCCCGGAAGAGGCGGAGCAGGTGGGGGTAGGTCCGTTCGTTGTGCACGATGAAGCCGGTGTCGATCGGGATCAGCCGGCCGTCGGCGGTGGGCACGTCGTGGGTGTGGGCGTGACCGCCGAGCCGCGACTCCGACTCGAACAGCGTGACGTCGTAGGCACCCTGCAGGACGTACGCCGCGGTGAGCCCCGATACGCCGCTGCCGACGACGGCCAGGCGGGGCCGCCCGATTCCCGGGTGTCGCCTGGTGCGGGGTGGAGCAGGCGCCATGGTGCTCCTCTCAGCGCGTTCGGGACAGCGGGACCCGGAGCCCCTCGGGTGTGGGGTCCTGTAAGGCGTTCGCAATTTCGGGGTCGAGCGGTTGCATCTCGAGCGTCCCGAGTACGAAGCGGCGGACCAGGTCGTGCCAGTCCCGCGCCCGGCCGAGCATGGCATGACCGTCGCCGCGCACGTCGAACCGGCAGACCCGACTCGTCACCTTCCGGGCACGTACCGCGTATGAGTACGACTGCCGCGGATCGGTCATCCGCTCGTGGTCGCCGTGCGCGATCAGCACGGTGCGATCCGCGAGCTGCTCGACCGGGTCGTCCTCGGTCAGCCACGGTGCGAGCGCGGCGACGCTGACCACCCGCGGGTGCCCGGCGACCCGCAGCGCGGCGCGGGCTCCCATCGAGTGCCCGACGAGTGCGGCCGGGATCTCGCCGTACCGGTCGGCGATCTGGTCGAGCGCCCAGCGGGCGTCGGCCACCGGGTGTGCGGCCGCACCATTCCAGCCGCGATAGCGGTAGCCGAGGGTCCAGACGGCGAGGCCGAGCGGGCCGCCGGCCGAGACCAGCGCCCGGGCGAAGGGCCGCATCCGCAATGCCGCGAGCTGCCACGGCGAGGCCCTCCCCATGCTGTTCGCGCGCCCACCGTGCAGGACGACGGCTACCGCACGGACCGGCCCGTTCGGAGGATGGACGGCAATCGACGCCGCCCGCTCGGGTGGGTGCACATTGGGAAACTATCCCGACAAACCGCGGCCGGTGGGCAGATCGGACTAGGGCCCGGCGTACCACTGTTGGGAGAGGTTGCCGGTGCCGTTCTGGAAGAAGACGTCCGTGCGACCGGTCACCGAGGCCACCGCCGGATTGGAGATCGGACTTCCGGTCAGCGGCCGCCACGCTCCCCACCGGGAATTCCAGCTGATCTGCAGCAACTGCCGCGACGTGCTGCGGGCGTAGACGTCGAGGGTGCCGGCGCTGGCCGAGGCGATTCCCGGCCCGCCGCTGAGGCTTGCCGGGATGTGCTCCCAGGTTGACCAGACCCCGTCGATCAGGGACCGGCGGACGAGGATGCCGCCGCCGCCCTGCGCGACGACATCGAGTCGTCCGGCGCTGCGGGACACCCCGGCCGGGTCGGACCGCAGCAGACCGCCATGGACGTGGAATCCGGTCCAGCGGTTGTCGTGGAACGAGTCGGTGTAGAGCTGCGAATTGGTGCCGCGGACGAAGACGTCGAGTTGCCGGTTGCCCTGGCTCGCCGCACTCGGGCCGCCGATGATGCGCCCGCCGAGGTGGTCCCAGCCGAACCAGGTGCCGTTGACCGACCAGGCGTGCACCAGGTCGCCGCTTCCGCCGCGGCCGAAGACGTCGAGCCGCCCGGGAGCCCACGAGACGATGGCCGGATCGGAGGTGATCGTCCCGGACAGCGCGCGGAAGCCAGACCACGCACTGCCGTTGAACGACTTCACGTACAGGTGGTTGCCGGGGCCACGCACCGCGACGTCCAGCCGCTTCGCACTCTGCGAGGTCACGTCCGGCCCGCCGGCGAGGGAACCGCCCAGGTTGCGCACCCCCTTGGCGCCGCCGGGCGCCGCCACAATGCCCGGCGCACCGATCGGGCCGTTCAGGAAGTCGCTGTCGATGTTGAGACGTGCGCCGCGGTACGTCACAAAGTGCCCGCCGGCGTACTGGTGCAGCCGACGCCCCGGCCAGTGTGAGTCGGGTACGACCGGGTCGCCGATGGTCGACGCGACGCCGTTCCACCGGGCGATCCACAGTGCATCAGGGCCGATGAAGGTCTTGGACCCGTAGTTGTCGTTGAGGTCGGTCGTGGCACTGCCGTAGAAGCCCGCCAGGTAGCCGTGCTGGTGCAGCTCGGTAGTCCACGCGCTCATGTAGTTCAGGACCGCGAGCGAGCAGGCGCGGCTGCCCTTGTAGTGCTCGATGTCGACGTATACCGGGTTTCCCGCTCCCAGGCCGAGGGACTGCATGTCGAGGACGGCGCCGAGCGCGTTGGACTTCCCCTGTGCGCTTGCCGTGGCCGCGTCCAGCGACATCCGCACGCCGCCCTCGAACGTGCAGGGAGACTGCAGCCCGACGTAGGCCGGTATGAAGGTGTAGCCGTAGCTGTGCACGGTCTTGACCCAGGCGGCCGTGAGGTTGCCGTAGTCACACGCCCGGTTGATCCCGCCGATGTAGATGCCGACCGAGCGGTACGGCGACGCCCGCCAGGCATTCATCGTCGCCGTGTCCGGAGCTGCGCACGTGTCGAAGCCGTAGCCGTGGGTCGTGAGCGTCGACGGCGTGGTCGAGGTGTGCGGTGTGGCGGATGTCCGACCGCCTGGCGCAGCAGGGGTGAGCTGCGTCGGGATCGGCTCCGCCGCGGGACGGGCGCGGGAGAGCGGCGAACCTGCGGCCAGCACCGCGAGCGCGGCTCCGCGATCCGTGCGGTAGGTCGCGGTGACGAGCACCTGGCTATTGGCACCCGGTGTCCGGGTGGAGAGCATCTGTACGGCGCTCGCGTCCCGTGACACGTGCCGGCGGGCGATCGCGTCGTAGGGCTCGAGCAGCAGGGCGGTCGTCCGGCCGACGAGGTGGGCCGGGCAGCGCTGACTCCGGCCGGGATGACCCAGATAGACGGCGTGCACGTCGACGCGGACGCACGTCGTCGGCCATCGGGCGAGGTCGTAGACAGGCCACGATGCCGGCACCGCGACGTGGTAGCCGCGGTAGCTGACGGCCTTCGTCGGTGGTCCCGTCGCTCCGGGCACGGCCGGCTGCGCAACGGCGGCCGTCGTTGCCAACCCGGCGATCACGACGGAGGTGACGATGATGGGAAGGGCGCGGCGCACGGCGAGTCGCATCGATCCACCCTCCGGGTACAACCCGACCGGCTCCTCAAAGCGACGGTATCAGCACTCTCGGTGAACAATCGGAGATGGCGAGATGATCTGGCCGGGTGATCCGGAGCACGCTGCGCGGCGCCGCTCAGCGACCTAACCTGGTTGGCATGGGTCTCTTCCACCGCTCGCACGACATCCCGACCGCCGACAACGCGCTACCGGGCCGCTCCGAACCGATGGTCGTTCCGGCCGAGCACGCCGTGTCGGGGCACCGGATCGTGCCGCCGTTCCCGGACGGGATGCACACCGCGGAGTTCGCGTTGGGCTGCTTCTGGGGCGCGGAGAAGATCTTCTGGCAGACCCCGGGCGTCTACAGCACCGCCGCGGGATACGCCGGTGGACATACCCCCAACCCGACGTATGAAGAGGTGTGCAGCGGTCGCACCGGCCACGCCGAGTCGGTCCTGGTCGTCTACGACCCGAAGGCCGTCTCCTACGAGGCGTTGCTCGCCGTGTTCTGGGAGGACCACGACCCGACGCAGGGTCTCCGCCAGGGCAATGACGTCGGCAGTCAGTACCGGTCGGCGATCTACTACACCGACGACGAGCAGCGGGCGAGCGCGGAGAAGTCGCGTGACGTCTACGGAAAGCGGCTCGCCGACGCCGGATACGGCGCCATCACGACCGAAATCGC
>DASXJE010000151.1 GCA_036497565.1 Mycobacteriales bacterium | reverse complement strand
CCTCCGGCCCGGTGCTCGTCAAGCGGTTCTGGAAGGGATCCGAACTGCCCTGGCGGGTGACGCTGGACGCCGCGATGCGACTCGAGCAGCGGGCGTTGGCTGCGGGCATCGATTCACCCAGCCCGGTACCGCCACGGACAGCGCAGTTCGGTGCCGCCGCGCAGATCGACGGGCTCGGGATCTTCCGCGCCTATCCCTTCCTGCCGCATCGGCCGCTCGCACCCGACGACGACATCGCCGACTGGCTCGGCGAGACGCTCGCCCGCATCCAGCACCTCGAGCCGCCGCTGGCCGAGGTTCCGGCGCCGACCTGGTGGTACAACCAGTTCCCCGAGGTGGCGTCAGCCGACTGGCACGAATGGCTCCAGAAGGGCGGCGCCACCAACCGGGCCTGGGTGCCGGCGCTAAACCATCACCTCCGGCTGATCCTCGACCTGTCCGTCCGCGTCACCGATGTCTTCGCCGCGACCGGCCCGCACGTGCAGACACACCGGGACTTCGAGCCGTGGAATGTGCTGATGGTCCTGCACGGTCGAGGAGCGCGACCGGTGCTCATCGACTGGGACGTCGCCGGCCCGGACAGCGCCAACCTAGAAGCCGCACACGTGCTGACCTCGTTCGCCAAGCACGGGCGGCCGGCGCCGGACACTGAGCGCATGCGTCAGTCCGTCGGTGCCTACGTCGCCGCCGGTGGGCAGCCGCTACGGCCCGGGCCCGACCTCCTCGTGCGCACCCTCGGAATGCGGCTCGCCAAGATCTCGCAGGGAATCCGCGCAGACCTCGCCGGAACCACTCCGCGCAGCTCCCTGCCCGCGTCCGCGGAGGCGAAGGTCCTCGAACACATCGAAGGACTGCCGGCATTGATCGCCGAGACGACCGGGTGGGCTGGCGGTTTTCCGCGTCACTGAGCCCAATTCGTCCCGCGTACCGAGAACAGCGCCGGCAGCGCCGCGGCCGCCGGTCCACCGGCGGTCGGCGCGTCCGCGGGGAACTCGTGCAGAAACTCGATGATGATTCCGGCGTTGATCAGCGCGGTGACGACATCCCCGACAGAGTGGATCCACTCGCGCGTCTCTTGGTGCTGCAGACCAGCGTCCGAGATCGCGTACGACCCGTCGGTGCTGACCGCCGACGGCGTTGGTGAGTGGAAGTAACTCTGCTGTAAATGCAGTCCGTCGGGGGTCTGGGCAATCGCCATCGCGAGCGGATGGATGTCGAGCAGATAGAAGAATCCGCCCGGCTTGAGAAGCGACGCGCAAACCTCCGCCAACGCAGGGATGTCCTCGACCCACATCAGGACGCCCCGGGAGAGGAAGACCACGTCGTAGGTGCGACGATCGAGATGGCGGTCGACGTCGAAGACGTCTGCACAGACGAACGGGACGTCGAGTCCGGCCCGCTGCGCGAGCCCGCGAGCGATGCTGATGGCCTCGGTCGAGAAGTCCACGCCGGTGACCTGTGCACCTCGCCGCGCCCACGACATCGTGTCCAGCCCGATGTGGCACATCAGGTGGGCCATGCGCAGGCCGGTCACCCCCCCGACCTCGGCGATCTCCACGTCGCCGAGGGTGGTGGCACCGGCGAGGAAACCGTCGACGTCGTAGTAGTCGGACGCAGCGTGCAGCGGCGCGATCTCGTCCCAGAACCTCTGGTTGACACCCGTGTGCGCATCCATGCGGCGAGCCTGCCTCGTGGCGGCCTCGCCCGCCACCCACAAAGCGTCGCCGCCGCGGCGCCCGCCGTACCATGTGCCATGCCTTTGCCCACCCTCATCGTCGTCAGCGGACCACCCGGCTCCGGAAAGACCACGCTCGCGCACGAGATCGCCCGCGCCGTCGGCTGCCCGGCGATCTGTCGCGACGAGATCAAGGAGGGCATGGTCCATGCCACTCCCGGCTACGAGGCGAAACTCAGCGACCCGCTCGCTATGCGGACCTACACGACCTTCTTCGACGTCATCCGGGTGCTGCTCAGTGCCGGGGTGACCGTCGTGGCCGAGGCGGCGTTCCAGGACAAGCTGTGGCGGCCCGCCCTCGAGCCGCTCACCGATCTTGCAGAGTTCCGGATCATCCACAGCGTGGTGGACGCCGCCGTACGCCGCGACCGGATCGAACGCCGGCTTGCGCTGGAGCCCGGCCGGGCAGCTCACGCCGACCACTCCCACCTGCACAACGTCGCGGCGCAGGGACCGGCGCCGGATGCATTCGTCCCGATCGCCCTCCCTGTCCCGGAGATCCACGTCGACACCACCGATGGCTACGAGCCGGGCATCAAGGACGTCGTGGCCTTCGTCAACCGTCCATGAACGACGCGGACCTGCTCCAGTTGGAGATGGACACGCTGTGGGGACCCGACGACGTCGGCCGCGACGGTGACACCCCGCTCGTGGCAATCGGTGTCGCTCCCGATGGTCGGGTCGTGCCGAGTCGGGCGGGCACCACCAGGACTGCGGAGTTGCTCGGGTCGATCGCGTCCGTGACGGCCGCCGGCGGACCCAGCTACGTGATCGAAAACGCCGTCACCCCAGCCGGATCGGCGATCGTCACCTCCGACGAGACAGTACCGACGGCCCTGCACGCCGCTCGCCCCGCGAAGTGGT
The DNA here is from genome assembly GCA_036497565.1 of Mycobacteriales bacterium. Taxonomy (NCBI): domain Bacteria; kingdom Bacillati; phylum Actinomycetota; class Actinomycetes; order Mycobacteriales; species Mycobacteriales bacterium. The sequence goes on along the minus strand of DASXJE010000151.1, from coordinate 4,599 downwards.
GGGAACGCGAGGAATGGTCGGACCTGCTCGCCGGCCGACTCGGGCCGTGGGCGATCGCCGTCGACACGGGACGGGTCGTGGCGCTGTGCCACACGCCCCGGGCACGGGGCCGTGCGGCGGAGGCCGGCGTATGGACGCATCCCGATGACCGGCGCCGCGGCCACGCGTCCGCCGTCACGTCGGCGTGGGCCGCAATCGCCCGCAGCCGGTACGACGTCCTCTTCTACAGCACCTCGGCGGACAACCTTGCGTCGCAGGGAGTTGCCCGCAGGCTCGGGCTGCGGCCGATCGGGTGGATCTGGCAACTGCGCGGTTAGGGCCCGCCGCAGTCAGGACCGGTCGCTGAAGGCATCGTTGGCGAATTCGCGCCCGACCGCCGACCGCTCCCAGAACCCGTACGTACCCTGCTCCCGCAGCTCCCGGGCAGCGTCGACCAGACCGCTCAGCGCCGCATAGGCGAAGGCGCCGCCGACGGAGATGCGCGCGACACCGAGCGCCGCAAGCTCGCCGACGTCGGGTCCGGCCGGCAGGGCGAGCACGTTGACCGGTACGTCGACCGACGACACGACCGCCCGGATGTCGTCGGGCCGGACGAGACCGGGCGCGTAGACGACGTCGGCGCCGGCCCGCTGGTAGCTCTGCAGCCGCGCGATCGTGTCGGCCAGATCCTCGCGGCCGTGCAGGTAGTTCTCGGCCCGCGCGGTGAGAACGAGCCGATCCGCACCGCCGTGCGCCGCCTCGGCCGCAGCCGCGACCCGGTCCGCGGCCAGCCCGGCGTCGTAGATCGGCGTGTCGGCCTTTCCGGTGAAATCCTCGACGGAGCAGCCGGCGAGGCCGGTCCTGATCGCCGCAGAGATGGTTCCCGCGACCTCGTCCGGCTTGTCGGCGAAGCCATTCTCCAGGTCGGCAGACACCGGGAGATCAGTCGCGGCCACGATGGTTGCGGCGTGGTCGAGTGCCTGCGACCGGGTGACGGTTCCGTCCAGGCGCCCGAGTGTGGCGGCGTATCCGCTACTCGTCGTTGCGAGCGCCTGATAGCCCAGCGCGGCGAGGATCCGGGCGGACCCGGCATCCCACGGGTTGGGGAGCAGCAGTGGCTCGCCGGGCCGGTGCAGTGCTCGGAATTCGGCAACCAGATCCGCGTTCGCCACGCCCGGAACTCTAACAGCGCCCGCGGACCCTACCGTCACGGTTGGTACGACCCCGGAAGCCAGGCACGGGTGCTCACCGCGATGGCGTTCCACGCGTTGATGGTGGTGATCAGGCTGATCAGTGCGGCGATCTCGTCCACGGTGAACTCGGCGGCGACGGCGTTGTAGTGCTCGGTCGGGACGTGGTCCGTGGCGAGCAACGTCACCGATTCGGTGAAGGCCAGTGCCGCCCGCTCCCGGCCGGTGAAGTAGGGCGTCTCGCGCCAGGCCGGCAGCGCGTAGAGGCGCTGCTCGGACTCGCCGATCGCGCGGGCGTCCTTGGTGTGCATGTCGATGCAGTAGGCGCACCCGTTGAGCTGCGAGGCGCGGATGCGGACGATCTCGCGCAGCCGCGGATCGAAGTCCACCCGGTCCAGTTCCTTGGTGGCGGCGCCGTCGAGGTGCGCCATCGCTCGGGAGAAGGTGGCGGCGTGGGCGTCGAAGTCGAGCCGCACGGGAACGGTCTCGGTTGTGGTGTCAGTCGTGGTGTCTGTCGTGGTCATGCCTCGACCATAGGCAGGAATCAGACCAACGATAAGGTCCACTTCCATGACTGAAACGCGGGCCACTTTCGGTGCCGACCTGCACCTCGACCTGGCCGGACCACGGATCCGGGCATCCCTCGAATCGGCCCTCCGCGAGGCGGTGCAGACCGGTCGGCTCCATCCCGGCACCCAGCTGCCCTCGTCACGCACGCTGGCGGCCGATCTCGGGATCGCGCGGAACACAGTTGCCGACGCCTACGGCCAATTGGTCGCCGAAGGGTGGCTCACCGCCGTACGCGGATCGGGGACCCGGGTCGGAGAACGCACGGTGGCGCCGGAGACTCCGGCACCCGGCGCGACCACTCCGGACCGGCCGGCCCGCTACAACCTGCAGGCCGGATCACCGGACCTGTCGGCCTTTCCGCGCAGCGCGTGGCTGACCGCCGCCCGACGGGCCATCGGGTCGGCTCCGAACGACGCATTCGGCTACGGCGACCCGCGTGGGCGCCCTGAGCTGCGGCGGGCCCTGGCGGGGTACCTCTCGCGCGCCCGGGGCGTGCGTGCATCGGCGGACCGCATCGTGATCTGTTCCGGCTTCACCCAGGCCCTCACCCTGCTGGGGCAGGTGCTCGCCGCGGACGGTGGGAAGACCATGGCGATCGAGGCCTACAGCCACCAGCATCATCGCGATATCGCCACCGCCGCGGGACTCCGGCCCACCGCCGTGCCGGTCGACGACCGCGGCGCCGTCGTCGGTGAGCTCGGCGATGCGGCAGCGGCCCTGCTGACTCCGGCGCACCAGTTCCCGCTCGGTGTGCCGCTCGCTGCGGATCGTCGTACCGAGGCCGTCGAATGGGCGGCGGCAACGTCGTCGCTGATCATCGAGGACGACTACGACGGCGAGTTCCGCTACGACCGGCAGGCCGTCGGCGCGATGCAGGCGCTCGCACCAGAGCATGTCGTCTACGGCGGGACCGCGAGCAAGACGCTCGCCCCCGCGCTCCGATTGGCCTGGCTAGTCCTCCCGGCCCGGCTCGTCGACGATGTCGCCTCGGCGAAGGCGCTGGCCGACCGGCAGGGCGGGATCATCGACCAGCTGACCCTTGCCCAGTTCATCGATTCCGGCGGCTACGACCGGCAGGTGCGCAGCCGCAGGACGGCCTACCGCCGTCGCCGCGACCGACTCGTCGCCGCGGTGCACCGGCATGCGCCGGATCTGCGGATCGCCGGTGTAGCAGCGGGTTTGCACGCCCTGCTCGAGCTCCCCCACGGCGCCGACGAGGATGAGGTCGTGTCACGCGCGGGCGCGAGGGGGGTCGCCGTACACGGTCTCGGATCGTTCACCGCACCGGGCACCGCGCACCGACCCGCCCTCGTAATCGGCTACGGGACTCCACCCGCGCACGCCTTCACCACGGCGATCGCCCGGCTCTGCGCGGCGCTCGCCGAGTCGCGCCCCTAAGACGGACCCGACGTCCGGAACCGGCGCTGCTGGCGGTGCACCAGGACGAACGCGACGAGCCCGGCGAGGACCAGCAGGGCTCCGCCCCCGCTGATCACCATCCAGCGTCCGAAGATCGATGCCGCCGGGGCAGGTGACCGTGACTGGACCGAGTTGCGCGCTGATGGTGGCCAAGCCGTCACTCCTGTCGCAGGACGGTGCGGAGCTGGCGGAACCGGAAGAGCTGCCGCGAACCTGTGACCTGACCGTAGGCGGCGGCGACATCGTCGACGAACGCGTCCGCCGTGGCGTCGTCCGGCAGCCGGGACATCCAGGCCGAGAAGCCGACCCGGCACCAACGGGCGAAGTCGGTCGGCGTACCGAAATCCCAGGTCAGGTCGTCGACGGCGAGCTCCGAGATCTGAAAACCGGCGGCATCCGCGACGGCCCGCACGTCGTCGGGGGCGGGGTGCACGAAGGGCGGCGGGAAGTCGTCGAACCACGACCGCCAGCGCGGCGCGCGGCAGACCTGCATCGCGCTGGTCTCCAGGCTGGGCCGCGCGCCCCCGCACACGAACTGCAGCAGGGCCCACCCGCCGGGGCGGAGCGCGACCCCGATGCGCCCGAACGCCCGCCGTTGATCGCGCACCCAGTGCAGGACGTTGAAGGACACGATCACGTCGAACTCGGCGACGAACGGCATCGTCAGCACGTCGCCCGCGTCGAACTGCAGCCGGCCGCCGGCTACGGCGTGCTCGCGGGCGGTCTCGACCATGCGGGGAGAGGCATCGATGCCGAGCACCGAACCGGTCGGCAGTCGCTCGGCCAGCACCGCGGTGACCTGCCCGTCGCCACAGCCCACATCGAGGAGGCGCTCGTCGCCGCGCAACTGCAGGCCGGACAGCGATCGGGCGGCGAGCCATTGCTGAAGGGCGTTGACCTTCTCATACAGCGCCCCGTCCCAGTCGGCCACGACCCCATCCTGTTCCCCCGAGCAGTCACCTGCCCCACGTTCCCCGCCGACCCCAGGCCGCGGGAGAGCAATTCGCTGCACGGGTTTAACTCTCCGTAGATTGGATATTACGTAGGGTGAGCAGTCGGCGGGGGGTCGGTTGCCGGGTCCGATGGGGGCAACGGACATGGGAAGACATCGCAAGGCGGTCATCGCCGTGGCGGTCGCGGGCAGCGTCGCCGTGGTTCTGGGTACGTCGACGTGGGCATCAGCCGGGGGCGGGCAACCGGCACCGCACGCGGCGACCACCAAGTCAGGGGTCGCCCAGTCAGGGGTCGTGAACGCGACCCCCACCGACGACTCGTACACCGATCCGGAGTTTCCGCTGCGGGTGAACGGCTATACGACGAAGCTCACGGCACAACCCGCCGGTGGGAAGACCGCGTACGTCCGGTTCAACGTCGCCGGACTGCCGGCCGGTGCGCAGGTCACCTCCGCGAAGGTGACGCTGGCCCGGATGGGTGGTCACAA
>DASXJE010000150.1 GCA_036497565.1 Mycobacteriales bacterium | reverse complement strand
CCGGTGCCGACATCCAGCGCCCGCATCACCCGCCGCCGCGGGGTGAGGTCGGCGAGGGTCCGGGACGGGTTCTGCACTCCGGGAACGACGTCGGGCCGGCCGAGCTGCGAACTCGGGTCGGACGCGAGCATCAGGTCTTCCCCAGGGGCGCTGTGCGGGACGACCCGCGCCGTCGGCTCGATCCACGCCGCGTTCCGGCGTAGCAGCCGGGCCGCGACCAGGGCGTCGACCGCCTTGGCCCCCAACCGCTCCTCCGCGGTCGACGTTTCGAGGGCGTCCTCGACGATGAGCAGCTTCACCAGCGCGGCCGCCGGATCGGTGCTCTGCTCCAGCCGGCGCCGGACGACCGGACGTTGGCCGGCGTCGGCCAGGATGTCGCCACGGGCGGCGAGCAGCGTTCGTACCGCCGCCGCCGTATAGCCGAAGTCGGCCAGCACCTGCCGGGCCGCGATCAGCACGTCCCGTGACGGTGGCGCGGCCAGGAGCTCGGACTCCTCCGGCGTGGCGTTCCCCGATTCGATGTCCACGCGCGCCTCCCCCCGCCGCACCATATTCACCTCGCGCCCTCCCCGCAGCCCGCCATTCCGCGTGAACGTCACGTTCAAGCGCTCTAGCCGCATGAACGTGACGTTCACGCGGAATCGTGGGCGTCCGCAAGGCGCACGTTCGAGACTTGTCCACAGGAGAACGCCGGTTGTCCACAGATCTGTAGCCCGTACTGACTGGATGGAACGCCGTACCGCATCGTGCCCGGCATGCCTCGACGATCGGCGGTGGACTGGAACGCGGTGGCGTGGTCCGCTCCCCACAGCGTCCTCAGTCTCCGTGAGCTCGAGGAATTGGGCGTGCCGACCCGGACCGTGTCGGATCGGTGCTCCCGCACCGGCCCCTGGACCCGGCTGTTGCCCGGTGTCGTCATGTTCAGCAGCGGTACGCCGACCTGGCATCAGCTTCTGGACGCCGCGCTCCGATACGCCGGCCCAGACGCGGTGCTCACCGGCGCCGCCGGCATTCGGCTGCACGGGCTGCGTCGAGGTCCGCAGTCCGACGAGGTGCACATTCTCATCCCCGGGTCACGACAGCGAGCGAGCCATTCGATCGTGGTGATCGAACGCACCATCCGGATGCCGGCCGCAATAAGGCGCTCCGGGTTTCCGGTCGCGCCGGCGGCCAGATCGGTCCTGGACTGCGTACGCCGACTCCGCGACGTCGACCGGGTCCGTGCGTTGATCGCCGAGTCGGTCCAAGCAGGGCTGGTCAGCACGTCAGCGCTGACCGAAGAACTCCGGCTGAGCCCGAGTCGGGGTACGGCGCTTCCCCGTCTGGTTCTGCAAGAGGTCTCCGCCGGAGTTCGGTCAACGGCCGAGGCGTGGGGCAGGACACTCCTGTTCTCGAGCGACCTGCCCACCGCCCGCTGGAACGTCGACATCCATGACGAGCGCGGCGTCTTCCTTGCAAGACCGGATGCGTGGTTTGACGACGTCGCTCTTGCGTGGGAGATCGACTCGTACGAGTTTCACCTGTCACCGTCGGACTACGCCCGGACGCTCGCCCGACATGCAGCGATGACGGCGGCTGGCATCGTCGTCGTGCACACCCTGCCGTCCCGGGTGCGCACCGAATCGGCGGCCGTGCTGAGAGAGCTACTGGGCGCCTACCGACTGGCGGCAGCGCGACCCCGTCCGCCGGTCACCGCGCGTCCCGACCCGTCCCCCCATTCCGCATCAACGTGACATTGATGCGGCTAGAGCGCTTGAACGTGACGTTCAAGCGGAATGGGGGACGGAGGGGGACCGGATCAGCGGTCGACTTCGCCGCGGATGAACTTCTCGACCAGCTCGCGGGCCTCGTCGTCGCGGTGCTGCACCGGCGGCGACTTCATGAAGTAGCTCGACGCGGACAGCAGCGGACCACCGATGCCGCGGTCCTTGGCGATCTTCGCCGCGCGTACGGCGTCGATGATGATGCCGGCCGAGTTGGGTGAGTCCCACACCTCGAGCTTGTACTCCAGGTTGAGCGGGACGTCGCCGAAGGCGCGACCCTCGAGCCGCACGTAGGCCCACTTCCGGTCATCCAGCCACGCGACGTAGTCCGACGGTCCGATGTGGACGTTGTCCTTGCCGATGTCGTGGGAGACCTGTGAGGTGACGGCCTGCGTCTTCGAGACCTTCTTCGACTCCAGCCGGTCGCGCTCCAGCATGTTCATGAAGTCCATGTTGCCGCCGACGTTGAGCTGCATCGTGCGGTCGAGGATGACGCCGCGGTCCTCGAACAGCGTCGCGAGCACGCGGTGGGTGATGGTCGCGCCGACCTGGCTCTTGATGTCGTCGCCGACGATGGGTACGCCGGCCTCCTCGAACTTCTTGGCCCACTCCGGCGTACCGGCGATGAAGACCGGCAGCGCGTTGACGAACGCGACACCCGCGTCGATCGCACACTGCGCGTAGAAGCGGTCCGCGTCCTCGGAACCCACCGGCAGATAGGAGACGAGTACGTCGGCCCCGGAGTCTCTGAGCGCGCGCACGACGTCGACCGGGTGGTCGTCGGACTCCTCGATCGTCTCCCGGTAGTACTTGCCCAGGCCGTCGAGCGTGTGCCCGCGCTGGACGGTGACGTCGAGGGGCGGCACGTCCGCGAACTTGATGGTGTTGTTCTGGCTGGCGAGGATGGCCTCGGACAGATCGCGCCCGACCTTCTTCGCATCGACGTCGAACGCCGCGACGAACTGCAGGTCGCTGACGTGGTAGTCGCCGAACTTTACGTGCATCAGGCCCGGCACCCGGGCACCTGCTTCGGCGTCCCGGTAGTACTCCACGCCCTGGACGAGCGACGCGGCGCAGTTGCCGACGCCGACGACGGCGACCCGAATGGCACCCATCGCGGCACTTCCTTTCGTCGTAGTGACTTTCCTGTCGGGTGGTGCTGGTCGGTCAGTCCGCCGAACGATCCGGCGGGTCGGGATCATCGAGCTGCTCGTGCGCGATCAGCTCGTCGAGCCAGCGGACCTCGCGGTCGACCGACTCGAGGCCGTGCTTGTGCAGCTCGCGGGTGTAGCGGTCGACGCGCTCCCGGGTCCGGGCGAGCGCGGCCCGCATCCCCTCACGCCGCTCCTCGACCCGGCGGCGGCGGCCCTGCAGGATCCGCAGGCGTACGTCGGCGCGGGTCTGGGAGAAGAACGCGAAATGCACCCCGAACTGGTCGTCGTCCTCCCACGCCGTCGGACCGGCGTCGGCCAGGAGCTCGGCGAACCGTTCTTTGCCCTGCCCCGTGAGCTGGTAGACGATCTTGCCGCGGCGGCCGGTGAGCGCCGGCACGCCGCTTGACGGCGCCGGGTCGCTCTGACTGATCCAGCCGCGGTTCTTCATCCGCCGCAGCGTCGGGTAGAGCGACCCGTAGGAGAACGCCCGCAGCGTGCCGAGCAGCGTGTTGAGCCGCTTCCGCAGCTGATACCCGTGCATCGGCTCCTCGTGGAGCAGCCCGAGGATCGCGAACTCCAGCATCCGCGGACCTCCCTCGCACAGGCGCTACGCTGACCCAGAAGCTGACAAAGCGTTCGTCATGTCATCTCGCCTCGATGTATCGGCGCGATATGTCACGACGATAGGACGCGATCACCATCCGGCGCAACCCGGCCCGGACCGGGCGAACCGTCATCGACCGGAATGACCCGGCTCGCACCGGACGGGGTCGCCCGTCGGCGTACTCTGTCGCGGGTGAACCGCCGCTCGATCGTCGACTACGCATTGCAGCGCCGCGCGCTGCTCGCGGACGTCTACGCGGGCCGGGTCGGCACCTTCGAGGTGTGCGACGCGCACCCCTATCTGCAGCGGGCCGCGAAGTATCACGGCGAGGCGTCCGAGGCCACCTGCCCGGTCTGCCGCAAGGAGCGGCTCATCCACGTGCACTACGTGTACGGCGACCGGCTGGGCCACGTGTCGGGGCAGGCAAAGTCCCCCAAAGAGTTGCCCAGACTCGCGTCAGCGCACGGCGAGTTCACGGTCTATGTGGTGGAGGTCTGTCGGACCTGCGGTTGGAACCACCTGGCCCTCTCCTACGTGCTCGGGCACGGTGGCGAGGCCGCCGGGGCCGACGAGGGTCGGCAGGCCGCACGCAAGTAGCTGGCCCGCCGGCAGCCGGTGATCACCAGCCCGGGCAGGCGGCGTACGACGAGAAAGGGAACCAGGCACGGTGACATCGGATTCGACCATGCCTGGGGGGGCCGGAGATGACCGTGGGCGGCGAGACACGCGGTCCACGAGGCACACCAAGCGCGCCAAACGCCGCCGGCGGAGGCGCTGGATCGCCTTCATCAGCCTGGGCGTCTTCCTCGTCCTGGTGATCGGCGTGGTCGGAGTGCTCTACGCCGCGATGCAGATCCCGCTGCCCGACCAGATCAAGACCAGCCAGGTCTCCACGATCACCTACAACGACGGCAAGACGGTGATGGCCCGGGTCGGCGCGCAGAATCGCACCGACGTCCCGCTGTCGAAGGTGCCGCCGCACGTCCGCTGGTCGGTGCTCGCGGCAGAGGATCGCGGTTACTACGGCGAACCCGGCATCTCGGTCACCGGCATCGCCCGGGCCGCGTGGGCGGACATCCGCGGCGGTGACGTGCAGGGCGGGTCGACGATCACCCAGCAGTACGTGAAGAACGCCTACTTGACGCAAGAGCGGACGCTGAGTCGCAAGTTCAAAGAGATCGTCATGGCGGTCAAGCTCGACCACCAGTACAGCAAGGACCAGATCCTCGACTGGTATCTCAACACCATCTACTTCGGCCGCGGCGCCTACGGGATCGAGGCGGCGGCGGAGACCTACTTCGGCAAGCCGGTCAGCGCGCTCTCGGTCGCCGAGGGCGCGGTACTCGCCTCGAGCATCCGCGCGCCGGCGCTCTACGACCCGGACAGTCACCCGGCGGCGGCCAAGGCCCGCTGGCACTTCGTCATCGACGGCATGACGAAGATGGGCAAGCTCGACGCGGCCCAGGCTGCCGCGACGCGCTACCCCAAGGTCCGCGCGATCGGCACCGGCACCCTCAACCAGTTCAGTGGGCCGCGTGGCTACATCGTCAACCAGGTCAAGGACGAACTCGCGGCGGCCGGATTCGACGAAGCCCGGCTCAACCGCGACGGACTGCGCGTCGTCACGACCATCGACCCCAAGGCGGAGGAGGCCGCGCAGAGCGCGGTGCGGACCGTCTTCCACGGCCAGACCAAGGACCTGCGTCAGGCGCTGGTCGCCGTGGCGCCGGGCACCGGGAAGGTGCTCGCCTATTACGGCGGCTCCTCCGGCTACGGCTTCGACTACGCCCAGGCCTGGCGGCAGCCGGGATCGTCGTTCAAGCCCTACGTGCTCGCGACGGCGCTCGCACAACACCAGCGCGGCGAGGGCAACATCAGCGACTACACGAAGTACGACGGCAGCTCGCCGCAGACCTTCGGCGGCGTCGTCGTGCACAACTCCGACGGCGAGTCGTGTGGCGTCTGCACCGCGCGTACGGCGATGAAGATGTCGCTGAACACGGTCTTCTACCGGATGGGTCTGCAGGTCGGGCCGGACAACGTCGCGGCGACGGCGCATGCCGCCGGAGTCCCGGTCCGGCGTACCGACACCTCCACCCCGACCCTGCGCGACGCCGACGGCCACACCGAGGCCGGCATCTCGATCGGTCAGTACGAGGTACGCCCGATCGACCAGGCGGCCGGCTTCGCGACATTCGCCGACGGCGGCATCGCGCACAAGCCCTACTTCGTGCAGAAGGTGATCGACGCCAGCGGCCACGTGCTCTACCAGCACGCTCCGACCGAGCGGCGGGCGTTCAGCCCGCAGGTCGCCAACGACACGACGTACTCGATGGAGCAGGTCGCCGCGTGGTCGCACCGCCCGCTCGCCGACGGCCGGCAGTCGGCGTCGAAGACCGGCACCGCCCAGCTCGGCGAGACCGGCCAGAACAAGGACGCCTGGATGGTCGGCTTCACCCCGCAGGTGTCGGCCGCGGTCTGGGTCGGCACCGACAGCAGCAAGCCGATCGTCGACGCCACGACCGGGAACATCGTCTACGGCAGCGGCCTTCCGGGGCGGACCTGGCAGGCATTCATGGACGCATATCTGGCCGGGAAGCCCGCACTGCGCCTCGCCGCGCACACCGCGATCGGGCACCCGGCGCCCAAGCCGAAGCCGAAGCCGACGACTCCGCCGCCGACCACGACATCGCCTCCGACGACGACTCCGCCGCCGACCACGACGCCACCTCCGACGACGACTCCGCCGCCGAGCTCGGGCCCACCGCCGATACCCCCGCTGCCGACCCTGCCCACGTTGCCGCTGCGCTGACCCGCGAAAACGACTGGACCGTGGCCGCGCCCTGCGGCGACGATCGGAGCATGTCCGACCCGGTGCTCGACCCGTCGATCCTCGCCTTCTATCGAGACCGGTACGACGAGGACGTGCGGCTGACCCGCTCCCGGCATGGTCAGCTGGAGTTCCGGCGGACAGAGGAACTGCTCCGCGGCACCATGCCGCCGGCGCCCGCGGACGTGCTCGACATCGGCGGCGGCACCGGGGTGCACGCGAGCTGGCTCGCCGCTGCCGGTTACCGGGTCCGGTTGGTCGACCCGGTGCCCGCGCATGTGGAGCGGGCCGGCCGGCTCGCCGGTGTCACCGCGACCGTCGGCGATGCGCGCGCGCTCGACGTTGCCGACGACAGCGCGGACGTCGCGCTGCTGCTCGGTCCGCTCTACCACCTCGTGCGCCGCGACGACCGCCACCAGGCCCTGTCCGAGGCGGCCCGCGTCGTCCGCCCGGGCGGGCTGGTCGTCGTCGCGGCCATCAGCCGCTTCGCGGCGCTGCTCGAGCTCGCCGGACTCGGCCGGATCACGAGCGACCCCGCGCTCGGCGATCTCGCCGAGCTGATCGACACCGGGATCAACCACGACGACCCGAACGGGTTCACGACCGGCTACTTCCACCGCGCGGAGGAGCTTGCGGCCGAACTCGCCGCCGCGCGACTGGACGATCCGGTGGTGGTGGGCATCGAGGGACCGGCCGCTCCCGCGCTGGACAACGCGCCCGACGATCGGGCCGATGACGTCATGGAGTCCGCGATCCGGTGCGCGCGGCTGGTTCAGTCCGAACCTGCGCTCATGGCGGCGAGCCCGCACCTGCTCGGCGTGGCCCGGGTGCCTCTGGTGGCGTCCGGCGGCTGAGAGCCGGCGCGCCCGGCAGGTCGAGGAGGGTCGCGGCGGGGCGTGCGGCAGCATGGTGCCCGTGATCGACCGCCTGCTGCCGACCCGCGCCGACCCGGTCGCGCGCGCGGCGAGCACGCCGTTCGGCGGGCCCTGGGGGCGCCACGGCATCGTCGGGCGGCAGTGGTTCTGGACTCCGGTCCGTGTCCTGCTCGCCATGGCGCTGCTGACCCTGGCGCTCGGCTGGGCGCAGAAGTCGCCCTGTCAGACCGGCAACTGGGCGCTGTCCAAGCCGGTGTCCGACGGGAAGGGCCACACGCAGTACATCCTCGGCCGCGAATACGTGTGGATGTGCTACTCCGACGTCATCCCGCTCTACGGCAGCGAGGGCCTCGACCAGAACAAGATCCCCTATCGCGATCACGCCGTTGAATACCCGGTCCTCACCGGCGGCTTCATGTACGTTGCCGCCGAACTCGCCCGGGGCTACCAGAGCCTGGCCGCAGACGCCTCCTCCGTGTTACCGCGCCCGCCCTCGGTGCAGACCTACTGGGAGGTCACCGTCCTGCTGCTGGTGCTGTGCGCGCTGGTGATGGTCTGGGCGACCTCCCGGTTAGCCGGGCCGCGGGTGTGGGACGCCGCGATGGTCGCCCTCTCCCCGCTGCTGATCGTGCAGGCGTTCACCAACTGGGATCTGTTCGCCGTCGCCCTGGCGACGGCCGGCATGCTGGCGTGGTCGCGGCGTAGACACCGGTGGGCCGGGGTGCTGATCGGGCTCGGCGCCGCGGCCAAGCTCTACCCGCTCTTCCTCCTCGGCCCGCTGTTCGTGCTCTGCCTGCGGGCGGGGAAGCTCCGCGAATTCGCGACCACGCTGGCCTGGGCGGTCGGCGCGTGGCTGGTGGTCAACCTGCCGGTCGCGATCGCCTACCCGACCAGCTGGAAGACCTTCTTCTCGCTCAACTCCAGCCGCCCGGCCGACCCCGACACGCTGTGGAACGTCGCGCAGTACATCAAGGGCGGCCCGTCGTTCCCCGTCGGCGGGCTCAACGCGACCACGGTGCTGCTCTTCGCCGCGGTGTGCGTGTTCATCGCCGTCCTCGCTCTGAAGGCGCCGCGCCGCCCGCGGTGGCCGCAGCTGGCGTTTCTCGTCGTCGCCGGGTTCCTCATCACCAACAAGGTGTGGAGCCCGCAGTACTCGCTCTGGCTGATCCCGCTGGCCGTGCTCGCCCGGCCGTCGTGGCGGATGTACCTGTCCTGGCAGGCCGCTGAGGTGCTGCTGTGGTTCCCGCGGATGTATTGGTATCTGCTCACCCAGGAGCAGGGTTATCAGAACCAGGGGCTCAAGCTCGACCTGCGCGGGATCGGCGAGGAGTGGTTTCTCGCCGCGGTGGTGATCCGTACGGCGCTCGTCGTGCTCTATTGCGTGCTGGTGGTCCGCGACGTGCTCCGCCCCGGGCGCGACGTCGTCCGCGCGACCGGGGTCGACGACCCGACGGGAGGGGTGCTCGACGGAGCACCGGACCGGTCGGCGTCCGTCGCGCCGCCGCGCGCCCTGACGGCCAGCGGCGAGACCAGGAACACGACGTAGAGCAGGACGAGCATCACCGCGCGGCCCCACACACCGAGCACGGCGGCCTCTTTGGCGAGTCCCTCGTCGCCGCCTGCGGTGAGCACGCCGTACCACTCGAAGAGCCCCGCGAAGAGCAGTGCGTCGAAGACCCAGTAGCTGACCCACCACCCCCAGCGGACCCGGATCAGGACGAAGAACGGAAGCAGCCAGAGCAGGTACTGCGGCGAGTGCACCTTGTTGAGCAGCAGGAACCCGCACAGCATCGCGCCGCTGACCTGGATCCACGGATAGGGCTCGCCGCCACGGGTGCGCCGCCAGCCGTAGCCGAGCGCCCCGGCCCAGGCGACCAGGATCAGGATGGGGGTGAGCCAGTTGAGGGTCCCGGTCGAGATCCCGCCGAACCCCCAGAACCAGATGGAGTTGGTGGTGATGCCGGCGTGGCGTTCCTTCTGGAACGCATACGTCGCCCACCAGCCGTGCGGATTGATGAGCAGGAACGGCAGGTTGATCAGCAGCCAGAGCCCGCCTGCGGTCAGCGCGACCCGGACCGCGCCGCGCCGGTCGCGGGCGGCCAGCCGCTCCAGGATCAACGGGAACACGAACATCGCCGGATAGAGCTTGAGCGCCGCACCGACGGCGAGCCACGCCGCCGCGGCCACCGGCCGACCGCGCCACCAGGCCCACACGGCGGCCGCGAACGACGCACAGACAAGCAGGTCCCAGTTGAGGTAGCCGTAGAAGATCAGTGCCGGGGCGGCGGCCCAGATCAGCGCGCGCCGGCCGGTCAGCTTCGCCAGCAGCCAGGCGGTGATCACCCCGAACGGCGCCAGGAAGACGGCGGAGATCGCGAGGAACTGCCCGTCGGTGTGGGCGAAGAGCGCGGTGAGCCAGACGAACAGGCCGGTGAGGACGGGGTATTCGATGGCGCCGTTGAGGAGGTTTTCCCCGAGCAGGCTCCCGTGCACGTAGGGGAAGACGTGATCGGAGATGCCGCGTTGCGGCCACAGCTGCTGGATGTCGGAGTAGCAGAGGTAGGTGTTCTTGTGGGCCTCGAACGCCGTCGATATCCCGTTCGCATCGTAGGTCGGCCCGATGCAGGACACCTTGCCGAACCAGCCGAGGATCAGCATGAGTACGGCGACTCCGACGACCAGTCCGACCGGACCGACCCACCGGGCCCGCACTGCTCCGCCGTCGCTGTCGGCCTCCGCCGGGGCCGGCGAACTCACCGGGCCGATGCGCCGGCCAGCTGCCGGCGTAGGAAGGCGATGTCGGAGCCCTGCCCCTTCGCCCCGCCCGGCGTCTCGCAGACCACGGGCGCCTGTGCGGCGGCGACGGTGGCGACCAACTGGTCGGGATCGATCTGACCGGAGCCGAGGTTTTCGTGCCGGTCCCGACCGGAGCCGAATTCATCCTTGGAGTCGTTGGCGTGCACCAGGTCGATCCGCCCGGTGATCGCCCGGACCCGGTCGATGATGCCGTCGAAGTCCTCCCCCGCCGCATGGGCGTGGCAGGTGTCGAGGCAGAAGCCGGGGTCGAACTCTCCGATGGCGTCCCAGAGCCGGGCGAGGCCGTCGAAATGGCGGACCATCGCGTTGTCCCCGCCGGCCGTGTTCTCGACCAGGATCGGCAGCGGGAACCCGCCGTCGGAGGCGGTGCGCTCGAAGAGCTTGCGCCAGTTGGCGTAGCCCTCGTCCGGGTCGTCGCCGGCGTTGACGTGGCCGCCGTGCACGATCAGCCCCCGTGCTCCGAGCGATGCCGCGGCCTTCGCGTGCGACGCCAGCAGCTTGCGACTGGGGATCCGGATCCGGTTGTTCTTGGTCGCGACGTTGAGCACGTAGGGCGCGTGGATGTAGAGCGCGAGGTCGGAAGCCCGGATCGCGTCGGCGTCCTCGCGCGGACGCGGATCCTTCCAGCCCTGCGGGTCGGCCAGGAATGTCTGGACGAGATCCGCCTCACGGGCCGCGCCCTCGGCGAGGGGGTCGGCAGGGTCCACGTGGGCGCCGATCAGCTGCATGGCGACAGGCTACGCGGAGCCCCGGACATCCTCGACGCGCCCGGGCGGGCGCCTCCGCCGCGACCCGTCGTCGCCGTCAGGTCCGGGGTCCGGCGCAGTTCGCGGGCTGGTCGTTGCCGCTGACCTTGAACTCCGAACAGGTCATGAACCGGTAGTTGTACGACCCCACCAGGAACCCGGCCACGGCGACGGCGACCGTGAGTACGCCGAGCGCGATCCAGCGCTTCACGCTGCGTACCTCGCCGATCTGCGGGATGAAGGCGCGCGCCAGGAGGAAGAGCGTGTAGGGGAACGACGTCACGCCGATGAGCAGGCCGGAGATGCCCAGGCCCAGCTGGTGGTCGACGTCGGTCAGCGAGTCGGTGAACGCGACCGAGGCGACGAACCACCCAGTCGGCGCGATCAGCAGCAGCCGGCTCCACCAGCGCCGCGGCGCCGATCCACGCGGGGCGACGAACGTGGCCACGAGCGCCGCGAGGCTTGCCACGACGACGGCGTAGACGTCTTCGTAGAAGACCTGGCCGAACGCGCCGAGGTTGAAGGCGACCCGCCAGGTCACCAGGTTGAGGACGATCGCGGCGAAGAGGAACCGGCGGAACGCGTCGTCCTCCGCTGTACCCGCGCGGGCCATGCCGCTCCCTCGACGCGCTGCCTGGCGGGCGGCCTACGTGAGCACGGACAGCTGCGGGCTCGTCGCGAAGGTCACCAGCTGGTCGAAGATCCGGTCGGTGTCGGCGTCGACCTGCCGGCGGGCCGGGTCGGCGTCGTACCAGTCGATGATCTCGCGGGCGCCCTGTTCGAACGGGATCGACGCGACGAAATCGGGCACGAGATCGCGGACCTTGGAATTGTCGAAGGTCAGGCAATGGGTCTTGTCGCCGAGCAGCGGCGGGCCCCACGACGGTTCGACCGCGGCGATGGTGTCCGAGGCCACGTGCACGATGTTCGCCTGCACGCCGGCCGCGTCGGCCATGATCGAGTAGATCTGGTCCCAGGTCAGCGCGTCGTCGCTGGTGATGTGGAAGCTGTCGCCGACCGCCCGGGAATTGCCGAGCAGCCCGACGAAGGCGTGCGCGAAGTCGCGGTGGTGGGTCAGCGTCCACAGCGACGACCCGTCGCCGTGCACGACGACCTCCTTGCCGCGGCGCATGCGGTCGATCGTCGTCCACTTGCCCTCGAGCGGGATGCTGGTGCGGTCGTAGGTGTGCGCGGGGCGCACGATCGTCGCCGGGAACCCGTCCTCGCGGTAGGCCTTCACCAGCAACTCCTCGCAGGCGATCTTCGCCTGGGAGTAGCTCCAGATCGGGTTCCGCAGCGGCGACGATTCGATGATCGGCTGACGCCGCGGCGGCGTCTGGTACGCCGACGCCGAGCTGATGAACACGTACTGCCCGGTCCGGTCGGTGAACAGATCGATATCGGTCTGCACGTGCTCCGGGGTGAACGCGACGAAGTCGACGACCACGTCGAAGTCCTGGCTGCCGATCGCCTTGCGAGCGGAGGCGGCGTCGCGGATGTCGCCCTGCAGGACGTGCGCCCCCGCAGGCAGCGGCCGGGTCGATGTCTGTTTGCGGTTCAGCACATAAAGGTCGATGCCCAGGTCGACCGCCCGCTGCGCGCACGCCGAGCTGATGACGCCGGTCCCACCGATGAACAGCACCTTCAGGGAAGTCACCCGATCGCTCCTCAGTCTCGTCGTCATGGTCGGCTTACGCCGCGTCCAACCTAGTCCCGTGGGGTGGATCGACCGGCTCCGACGTCCGGGATGTGCCCCCGAGGCCGGTTGTCGAGGTGCCCAATCGCGCAGACCGCCTTGCTGGCAGGCAGAACGTCGTCGTTTACCCCAAAGCCGGGGCTCTGCCGGTCTACCGTTTGTGGCGTTCGGCGTTTCATCCGAGGTTGTCGCGGCGACGCCGCCGGCCCGGTCTGGAAGCCCTCGCGGGGGACGCGGGATCGACATTCCGGGGCGCATCGACCGTTGACGTCGGGACGCGCCGCCGAGGATCACCCGGCTCGCTGAGGAGACAGGTCATGGCCACACCCACGACAAGCACCCCGGCCACCTACGAGGAGTTCGCCCTCACCGTGCGCGGTCGACTGGTGAGCCCGGACGCAGCCGACTACGACGAGATGCGCGCGGTCTACAACGCCATGATCGACGTACGTCCCCAGATGATCGCCCGCTGCACGGACATCGCCGACGTCGTTTCCGCGGTGAACTTCGCCCGTGGCAACAACATGAAGGTGGCGATCCGCGGAGGCGGGCACAACGGTGGCGGGCTGGGCACCTGCGACGGACTGGTGATCGACCTGGCGGAGATGCACGGCGTGCACGTCGACCCGGTGCATGCGACCGCGACCGTGGAAGGCGGGGCGACCCTGGGCCTGATGGACCACGCGGCCAGCGCCTACGGACTGGCGACCCCGGCCGGCATCATCTCCACCACCGGGGTCGGCGGGCTGACGCTCGGCGGCGGGCTGGGTCACCTCACCCGCAAATACGGGCTCACCATCGACAACCTGCTCTCCGCCGACGTCGTACTCGCCGACGGCCGGATCGTGACCGCCGATGCCGATCACGAGCCGGACCTGTTCTGGGCGCTGCGCGGTGGCGGCGGCAACTTCGGGGTCGTGACGTCGTTCACCTTCGCTATGCATCCGGTCTCCGAAGTGATCGCCGGTCCGATGCTCTGGCCGCTCGACCGGGCCGCCGAGATTCTGACGTGGTACCGCGACTTCATGCCGGCCCAGCCGGAGGACCTCAACGCCTTCTTCGCTTTCATGACGGTGCCGCCGGGTCCCCCGTTCCCTGAGTCACTGTGGATGCAGAAGATGTGCGGCATCGTGGCCTGCTGGGCCGGGCCGGCCGACGGCGCCGACGCGGCGCTCGCCCCTGCCCGGGCTCTCGCGCCCGCCCTCGACGGGGTCGGCCCGATGCCCTATCCGGTGCTGCAGTCGGCGTTCGACGCGCTCTACCCGCGCGGGCAACAGTGGTATTGGCGGGCCGACTTCGTCGACACGATCTCCGACGAGGCGATCGCCCGTCACGTGGAGTTCGCGCACCTGCTGCCGACCCCGCAGAGCACCATGCACCTCTATCCGATCGACGGTGCGGTGCACCGCGTCGCCCCAGACGCCACCGCGTTCGCCTATCGCGACGCCAATTGGGCGCAGACGATCGTCGGCGTCGACCCGGATCCGGCGAACGCGCGGGCGATCACCGAGTGGACCGTCGCCTATCACGACGCGCTGCACCCGCACGCCGCCGGCGGCGCCTACGTCAACATGATGATGGACGAGGGACAGGAGCGGGTGCAGGCGAGCTACCGCGGCAACTACCAGCGGCTCACCGAGGTCAAGGGCCGCTACGACCCGGACAACCTCTTCCACGTCAACCAGAACATCCGGCCCGCCGCGGCGAACGGTGCCGCAGGCAACGGTGCCTCAGGAAACGGTGCCTCAGGAAACGGGGCGGCCCACAACTGAACCGGTCCGCCGAGCAGGTGGACCGGATCGCCGCTCAGGCGCCGATGTTCTCCCGGATCTGGGTGAGCCGGATGTGGTTGCCCGACGGGTCGCGGAATGCCGCGTCGATGCCGTAGGGGCGGTCCTCCGGCTTCTCGGTGAACTCGACGCCGCGGCCGACGAGCTCGTCGTAGGCGGCCCGGCAGTCCTCGGTGACGAGGAAGACCGTCCCCGCGAAGCCCTTCCCCATCAGGTCACGGACCTGCTCGGCCGTCTCCGTGTCCATGACAGGCGGGCCGGGGATGAGCATCAGCACGATCGCCACGTCGGGCTGGGCGGCCGGCCCGACGGACAGCCAGCGGAAGTTGCCCATCTCGGGAAGGGTGACGTCGGAGCGCACCTCGAAGCCGACCTTGCGGGTGTAGAACTCGAGCGCCGCCTGCTGGTCGTGCACCCACAGCTGCGCACTGCCGATGGTGATCATGTGTCCTCCTGCGTCGATGTGATCTCGTGACTCGACGCTATTGACGCGGCCGGCGGCCTGTCTTCTCCAAACGTGCGGTGTTGCGGGCGGCTGTAGGCACGCAGGACGCACGCCGGGACCAGGGCGAGGTCCGAGGCGGGCGGGAACGATCCGCGGTACGCGGTCGGCGACATGCGGTAGGTCCGGCGGAAGCTGGACGTGAACGACCCCACGCTGGAGAGGCCCACGGCGAAGCAGATGTCGGCCACCGACCGGTCCGTGTTGCGCAGCATCGCCGCCGCCCGCTCCAACCGCCGGGTCAGCAGGTAGGCGTGCGGCGACTCCCCGAACGCCCGGAGGAACTCGCGGCTGAAATGGGCGCGGGACAACCCGGCGGCGCGGGCCAGGTCGTCCACCCCGAGCGGCTCGATGAACCGGGCATCGGCCAGGTCCTTGGCGCGCACCAGGTGCCGGGCGAGCGGGACGGAGGCCATGCTCCACGGATATCCTGCTCAGACCGTCGCCGCGACCGCTGTTTGCCGCAAATGCCGGATCTGGCCGGCGTACGCCGTGCGCGGATCGGCCGCCGATCTGAGGTACCCTCCTACGGTCCCGCCGGTGATCGACCGTCGGGACGACGCGCACCCTCCTGCCACGGAGAGCCCGTGGCCGTTCTTTTAGTCCATAGGAGGTGAGTGGCTGTTGCGTCACTATGAGCTGATGGTGATCCTCGACCCCGATCTCGAGGAGCGCACCGTCGCACCGTCTCTCGACACGTTCCTCGGAGTCGTCCGCACCGACGGCGGCGCCGTGGAGAAGGTCGACATCTGGGGCCGGCGTCGGCTGTCCTACGAGATCGACAAGCACCTCGAGGGCATCTACGCGGTCATCAACCTGCAGGCCGAACCGCCGACCGTCGATGAGCTGGATCGCCAGCTCAACCTCAACGACGCGGTACTGCGGACCAAGGTCATCCGACCCAACCGGCACTGAGCCACCCGCTCAGGGTCCGTCCACAGGCGTCATCCACAGGGGTCATCCACAGGGTCATCCACAGGCCACCCGATCGTCGCTTGCCTGCACCGGCGACGCTCGTACGGTGTTCGGCGATGGCGCCCGACGGCAGAGGAGTTCACCCATGGCAGGCGAGACAGTCATCACCGTGGTCGGCAACCTGACCGCCGACCCGGAGTTGCGCTTCACCCCGAGCGGCGCCGCGGTCGCGAACTTCACCGTGGCCTCGACCCCACGCACGTTCGACCGGCAGACCAACGAGTGGAAGGACGGCGAAGCGCTGTTCCTGCGCTGCTCGGTCTGGCGGCAGGCGGCGGAGAACGTCGCCGAGTCGCTCACCCGCGGCGCCCGCGTCCTGGTCAGCGGCCGGCTCAAGCAGCGGTCGTTCGAGACCAAGGAGGGCGAGAAGCGGACCGTCATCGAACTCGACGTCGACGAGGTCGGTCCCTCACTGCGCTACGCCACCGCGAAGGTCAACAAGACCTCGCGCGGCAGCGGCGGTGGCGGAGGCGGGGGCGGCGGCTTCGGCGGGTCCGGATCGTCGTCGGGCGGTTCCGGCGGCGGGTCGGAGGACCCGTGGGCATCCGCGGCGCCGGCATCCAACTCCGGGCTCTCCGACGAGCCACCCTTCTAGTCGTCGGATCCCGACACCTTCATTCGCACAACACAGGAGCAAGTGATCACCATGGCCAAGGCGCCCGTGCGCAAGCCGAAGAAGAAGGTCTGCATCTTCTGCAAGGACAAGGTCAACTACATCGACTACAAGGACACCACGCTGCTGCGGAAGTTCATCTCCGACCGCGGCAAGATCCGGGCCCGTCGAGTGACCGGCAACTGCAGCCAGCACCAGCGCGAGGTGGCCGTCGCCATCAAGAACAGCCGCGAAATGGCGCTGCTGCCCTACACCAGCACCGCACGCTGAGGGAGGAGGACCTGTGAAGCTCATCCTCACCCAAGAGGTCACTGGTGTGGGCGCGCCGGGCGACATCGTCGATGTCGCCGACGGTTACGGACGCAACTATCTCGTGCCCCGCGGCTTCGCCATCTCATGGACCAAGGGCGGCGAGAAGCAGATCGCCCAGATCAAGCGTGCCCGCGACGTGCGGGAGGTTCGCGATCTCGGCCACGCCAAGGAGATCAAGGGCCAGCTCGAAGCGTTGTCGGTAAAGCTGCCGGCCAAGGCGGGCGACGGCGGGCGGCTCTTCGGCTCGGTGACGGCCGCCGACATCGCCTCGGCGGTGAAGGCCGCCGGCGGCCCGGACATCGACCGGCGCCGGATCGAGCTCAGCGGACACATCAAGAGCACCGGCACCCATGCCATCACCGTGAAGATCCACCCCGAGGTGGTCGCGTCGGTGTCGGTGGAGGTCGTCGCAGCCTGACCGGTTCACCCGTTTGGGGTGAGGCCACGCAGGGTGCTGCCCGCACACACTGACCCGAGGACCCCGTCGATGGCGGCCGGGCCTCGGGAGGTAGCACGATGAACTGGTTCTGGCATGTGTTGTGGATCTGCCTGGTCGTCATTCCGGTCACCCTGCTGTGGGTGTCCTGCCTGATCGACATCATTGTGCGGTCGGACCTGTCCGGCTGGGGCAAGGTCGGCTGGGTCCTCGCAGTACTGATCATCCCGTTGTTCGGCGCGCTGATCTACCTGATCGCCCGCCCCGCGACGGCCACGGACTCGCTCCTCGATGGTGGCGAGCCCCCGCCGGCGCGCACGACGACGCACGGCGGATCGACGACCGACGAGCTGACCCAACTGGCTCAGCTGCACGACAGCGGCAAGCTCACCGACGCCGAGTTCGCGGCGCAGAAGAGCCGGGTGTTGGGGTCCACGTCCGCGACGCCGAACCACGCGGCGGCACCCACCCCGTAGGTAGTGACCTGAGTGCTCACACTCAGCTCTCGCTGACCTCGGGGCGGGCGGTCCCGAGGTCAGCGAGCTCGTCGCGCCGCACCTCACCGTCTTTCACCATGGTGTTGGGATGGTGGTGGACTAGCGATTCCGGCGCGCGCCGACCCTCGAGTCCGCAGGTTGTCAGAGCCCCCGGGTAGACCGGGGACAGCGGACAACGGTGGAGCGTGACACGGATGACCAGTGGGCTCACCCAGCGGGAGGCGGACGTCGACGAGGAGCTCGCGCGCCATCTGCGTGCGCTGGGTCGCGATCCCGACGGCCTGCGCGCCGCTCGCCGGCTCGCCGGTGGCGCGTCCGGCTCCGGTGTCTTCCGCCTCGCCTTCGACGACGGGTCGAGCGCCGTGCTCAAGGTGACGACCAGGCCCGCGTGGCGGCCCAAGGCACAACGGGAGGCCCGGTTCTACGACGAACTGGCGCCCTCGGTGCCGGTGCGGGTGCCGCGCCTGCTGGCGAGCGCTGAGTCCGGGCCGGCCACCTGCCTCCTTCTCTCGGCCGCCGCACCTGCGCCGACACCGCTCCTGTGGGGCGATGCCGACTGGCTCCGGGTCGCGCGCGACCTCGGCGCCCTGCACGGGTCGGCCGGCGCGGGGCAGCTCGACCGGCTCCGGTGGCTGTCCCGACCGCGCCGGGTCCCGGCCGATGAGGTGCGCGCGGCGGTGGCCGCCTGGACCCGGCTCGGCTGCGGTCGCCTCGCGTTGTCTCTGCTGGGTCAGCGTCGCGCCCTCGACCGTGCTCTCGACGCGCTCCCCGTCGGGCTGATCCACGGTGATTGCCACACGGGCAACCTGCTGGTCGACGACTCCGGGGAGTTCTGCTGGGCCGACTGGCAGGAGGTGGGAGTCGGGCACGGCCCGGAGGACCTCGCGTTGCTCTGGCAGCGGGCCGAATTCGGCGGCGCCG
>DASXJE010000149.1 GCA_036497565.1 Mycobacteriales bacterium | reverse complement strand
TTCGCCGACAAGGCGCCGCGCGGTCAGCGGATGCTCGTCGGAATGGGGGAGAACGCCGGTGTCGTCGACGTCGGCGACGGGCTCGCGGTCACCTTCAAGATCGAGTCGCACAACCACCCGTCCTACGTCGAGCCCTACCAGGGCGCCGCCACCGGTGTCGGCGGCATCGTGCGCGACATCCTCACGATGGGCGCGCGTCCGATCGCGGTCATGGACCCACTGCGGTTCGGGCCGGCCGACGCGCCCGACACCGCACGGGTGCTGCCCGGCGTGGTCGCCGGCGTCGGCGGCTACGGCAACTGCCTCGGCCTGCCCAACGTCGGCGGTGAACTCGTCTTCGACCCGACCTACGCCGGCAACCCGCTCGTCAACGTGCTCTGCGTCGGGGTGCTGCCGCGCGACGGAGTGAAGTACGCGCGGGCCAGCGGCCTCGGCAACAAGGTGCTGTTGCTCGGCGCGCGGACCGGCGGCGACGGGATCGGCGGCGCCTCGGTGCTGGCGAGCGCCACGTTCGACGACGACGGGAAACCGGCGAAGCGCCCCAGCGTGCAGGTCGGCGACCCGTTCACCGAGAAGCTGCTCATCGAGTGCTGCCTGGAGATCTTCGCCGACGACCTCGTCGTGGGAATCCAGGATCTCGGTGCGGCCGGGCTGTCCTGCGCGACCACCGAACTGGCCAGCGCCGGCGACGGCGGCATGCGGGTCACCCTCGACGAGGTGCCGTTGCGCGACGCCACGCTCGCTCCGGAGGAGATCCTCATGAGCGAGTCGCAGGAGCGGATGTGCGCCGTCGTCGAGCCGGCGAAGCTCGACCGGGTGCTCACGATCTGCGCCAAGTGGGGCGTCAACGCCACCGTCATCGGCGAGGTCACCGGCACCGGCCGGCTGGAGATCAGCTGGCGCGGCGAGCAGATCGTCGACGTACCCCCGCGCACCGTGGCCCACGAGGGTCCGGTCTACGACCGGCCGATGGCTCGCCCGGCCGACCTCGACGCGCTGCAGGCTGACCCGCCGGACGGGCTGGCCCGCCCGGCCACGGTGGAGGACTTGCGGGCGACCCTGCTGCGGATGGTGTCGTCGCCCAACCTCGCCGACAAACGTTGGGTCACCGACCAGTACGACCGCTACGTGCAGGGCAACACGGTGCTGGCCCAGCCGCAGGACGCGGGGATCCTCCGGCTCGACGAGCGGAGCCGGCTCGGCATCGCGCTGGCCACCGACGGCAACGGCCGCTACACCCGCCTCGACCCCTACGCCGGCGCGCAGCTCGCCCTCGCCGAGGCCTACCGCAACGTCGCCGCCACCGGCGCGACCCCGGTCGCCGTCACCGACTGCCTCAACTTCGGCAGTCCGGAGGATCCCGGGGTCATGTGGCAGTTCGCCGAGGCCGTGCGTGGCCTCGCCGACGGGTGCGCGACGCTCGGCACGCCGGTCACGGGCGGCAACGTCAGCTTCTACAACTCCACCGGCACCGCCCCGATCCACCCGACGCCGGTGATCGGCGTGCTGGGCATCCTCGACGACGTCTCCCGCCGTACGCCGATCGACTTCGGCGCCGACGGCGACGTCCTCCTCCTGCTCGGCGACACCCGCGACGAGTTCGGCGGATCGGAGTGGGCCTGGGTCGAGCACCGGCATCTCGGCGGCCGGCCCCCGGCCGTGGATCTCGAGCGCGAGCGGCTGCTCGCCGAAGTGCTCGTCGCCGGCGCTCGCGACGGCCTGCTCCGCGCCGCCCACGACCTGTCCGACGGCGGGCTCGCGCAGGCGCTGGTCGAGTCGTGCCTGGCCGGCCGCACCGGTGCGACGGTGCGTCTCCCCGCCGGGATCGACCCGTTCGTGGCGCTGTTCTCCGAGTCCGCCGGGCGGGCCGTGGTCGCCGTAGCGCCCGCAGACGAGGAACGCTTCACCCGGCAGTGCGTCGAGCGGGGACTGCCGTGCGTGCCGGTCGGTGTCGTCGGCGGCCCGACGCTCGACCTGGCCGGGATTTTCGGCGTACCGCTCGAGGAACTGCGGGCCGCGCACGAGACCACGGTGCCGGCACTCTTCGACTGACCGGGACAGGACGTTCCCGGCAAACTCCGTGGCGATAACGTCTGGTGATGCCGCCCCGTCGACACGACGTCCGCCAGCTCGGCGCCGCCATCCAGGCGCAGGCGAAGGCGATCGGTGACTACCTCGACCATCTCGATCCACCGGCATGGACCCGGCCCACCGAGCTCCAGGGCTGGTCGGTGACCGAGCTCGCCGTCCACCTGACCGAGATCCTCGCGCTGATCGCGGACATCGTGCCGCGCCCGATCGCCGACCCGCCCATGGCCGTCGCCGACTACCTCGCCGCGCTGCCCGGTGCGGCGGACCAGATCCGCGAGCGCGTCGTCGGCGCGGTGGCCGGCCGGACCCCGGCGGAGCTGGTCGCCGACTACCGCGAGCAGAGCGACCGGGCCGGGAAGGTGCTCGCCCACGTCGGGGACACCGTGGTCGTGGCGGCTCCCCGCGGGCCGCTGCGGATCGGCGACTTTCTCGCCACCCGCGCCGTCGAACTCGTGGTGCACAGCGACGACCTCGCCAGCGCACGGTCGGACCGCCCCGGACCGCCGCTCACCCGCGACGCGTCGGCGGCCGCCGTACGCCTGCTCGCCGGGGTGCTGGCGACGCGAGCGCCCGGCCGGGCGGTCGAGCTGCGCGTCCCGCCGTACGCCGCGGTGCAGTGCATCGCCGGTCCGCGACACACCCGGGGCACCCCGCCGACGGTCATCGAGACCGATCCGGTGACCTGGCTGCGGGTGGCGACCGGCCGGCTCGGGTGGGCGGAGGCGGTCGCCCGCGGAGACGTCAGCGCAAGCGGCGAACGCAGCGACCTCTCGGCCTACCTGCCGCTGCTTTCCTGACCCCGCCGCCCCCTCCCCTCCCCTCTCATGATCAAGAGGGGATTCGTACGGCGTTTCGTACCGGAATCCCCTCTTGATCATGGGTGTGGGGTGGCGGGCGGGTGCCGGGGGCTGCCCGCGACCGTGGCTACACTCGGGGACGCCCCCTTTACCTCGCCGAGGAGACACTGGTGCGCTTGACGCCCGGAGCTACTGGCGATCCATCCGAGGACGACATCCCCCACGACGAGTGCGGCGTATTCGGCGTCTGGGCACCCGGTGACGAGGTGGCCAAACTCGCCTACTACGGGCTCTACGCGCTGCAGCACCGCGGCCAGGAGGCCGCCGGGATGGCCGTCAGCGACGGCAGCGCGTTGCTGGTCTACAAGGACCTCGGCCTGGTCGCCCAGGTCTTCGACGAGTCGATCCTGGCCAGCCTGCGCGGGCACATCGCGGTCGGCCACACGCGCTACTCGACCACCGGCGCGGGGACCTGGGAGAACGCCCAGCCGACGTTCCGCACCACCAAGGCCGGCACCGGTCTAGCCCTTGCCCACAACGGCAACCTGGTCAACACCGCCGAGCTGGCCCGCCAGGTCGGCGCCGAGATCACCCCCGGGCTCACCGGCTCGACCACCGACTCCGACGTCGTCACCAAGCTGCTCGCGGCCCGGCCGGACCAGTCGCTCGAGGCCGCCGCGGTCGAGATCCTCCCGCTCCTGCAGGGCGCCTTCACCCTGGTCTTCTGCGACGAGCACACCCTCTACGCCGCCCGCGATCGGCACGGCGTGCGTCCGCTCGTACTCGGCCGGCTCGAGCGCGGCTGGGTGGTGGCCAGCGAGACCGCTGCCCTCGACATCGTCGGCGCCTCGGTGGTCCGCGAGATCGAGCCGGGCGAGCTGATCGCGGTCGACGAGGACGGCCTGCGGTCGCACCGCTTCGCCGAGGCGAAACCGGCGGGCTGCCTCTTCGAATACGTCTACCTCGCCCGGCCGGACACCACCATCAGTGGGCGGGGCCTGCACGCCGCCCGCGTCGAGGTCGGCCGCCAGTTGGCCCGCGAGCACCCGGTCCCTGCGGATCTCGTCATCCCGGTCCCGGAGTCCGGTACGCCGGCCGCGATCGGCTACGCCGAGGAGTCGGGCATCCCCTACGGGCAGGGCCTGGTCAAGAACTCCTACGTCGGCCGTACCTTCATCCAGCCGTCGCAGACCATCCGCCAGCTCGGTATCCGGCTCAAGCTCAACCCGCTGCGGGACGTGATCCGCGGCAAGCGGCTGGTCGTCGTCGACGACTCGATCGTGCGCGGCAACACCCAGCGCGCTCTGGTCCGGATGCTCCGCGAAGCCGGCGCCGCCGAGGTGCACGTGCGGATCTCCAGCCCTCCGGTGCGCTGGCCGTGCTTCTACGGCATCGACTTCGCGACCCCCGCCGAGCTGGTCGCCAACGGCCTCGACGTCGAAGGCGTCCGCGCGTCGATCGGGGCCGACTCGCTGCACTACGTGACCCTCGACGGTCTGATCGCGGCGACGGAGCAGCCGAAGGACCGGCTCTGCCGGGCCTGCTTCGACGGCGAGTACCCGATCCCGCTCCCCTCCGACGAGATGATGGGCAAACACGTGCTCGAAGGCATCGCCCGCGGCATGCAGACC
Organism: Mycobacteriales bacterium; assembly: GCA_036497565.1. Taxonomy (NCBI): domain Bacteria; kingdom Bacillati; phylum Actinomycetota; class Actinomycetes; order Mycobacteriales; species Mycobacteriales bacterium. Next base: position 5,331 of record DASXJE010000149.1, on the reverse strand, counting down.
TTGCCCGTGGGACTCGCCGGCCACGACGCTCTGCAGCGGCCGTGAGCGGTCACCGCACGGAGTCGGGGCAAGGCTTCCCCGCCTCGACATACGCCGCCGCCGGGGTCGACATCGACGCGGGGGAGCGGGCCGTCGAGCTGATTCGGGCCCGGGCCAAGACGGCCCATCGGAGTGAGGTGGTCGGCGGCATCGGCGGTTTCGCCGGGCTGTTCGCCTTCGACACCAGCCGGTGGAAGCGGCCGCTGCTCGCCTCCTCCACCGACGGTGTGGGCACCAAGCTGGCAATCGCCCACGCCCTGGACATCCACGACACCGTGGGGCTGGACCTCGTCGGGATGGTCGCCGACGACGTCGTCGTCTGCGGTGCCGAGCCGCTCTTCCTGCAGGATTACGTCGCCTGCGGCCAGGTGGTCCCCGAGCGGATGGCCGACATCGTCGGTGGCATCGCAGAGGGCTGCCGGCTGGCCGGCTGCGCCCTCATCGGCGGCGAGACGGCCGAGCACCCCGGAATGCTCGAGCGCGACGAGTACGACATCGCGGGGACGGCGGTGGGTGCCGTCGAGGCCGATGCGGTGCTGGGCGCGGACAAGGTTCAGGTCGGCGACGTGGTGCTCGCCCTGGGGTCGTCGGGGTTGCACTCCAACGGATACTCGCTGGTCCGCCACATCCTGCTCGGGGTCGGCCGGATGCCGCTCGACGCCGTGGTCGACGAGCTGGGCAGCGCACGCACCCTCGGCGAGGAGCTGCTGACGCCGACCCGCATCTACAGCCTGGACTGCCTGGCTCTGATCGCCGAGACCGACGTACACGCCTTCGCCCACGTCACCGGCGGCGGGCTGGCCGGCAACGTGGCCCGGATCATGCCGGCCCACGCGGACGCCGTCATCGACCGGGGCACCTGGCGGCCGCAGCCGATCTTCGACCTGGTCGCAACTCGGGGCCGGGTGGACGAGGCCGAGATGGAGCGCACCTTCAACATGGGCGTCGGAATGGTGGCGATCGTCGGCCGCGACGACGTCGACCGCGCGCTCGCCCTCCTGATCGGCCGGCACCTGCCGGCCTGGGTGGCCGGCGAGATCGTCGACGGGTCGGGCACCGCCCGGCTGACCGGTCAGTACCGCGCCTGAGCCCGCTCCACGTACCGCGACGGGACTCCTACTCGTCGAACGACACCGGCCGGCGCGGCCTGGTGTCGACGTGCAGGGCGAGGACGTCCGGTCGCGCATAGTGCCCGACCGGATCGAACATCTGCCGGTGCCGGCGGACCTCGGCGAGGTCGACCTCGGCGTAGAGGATGCCCTCCTCCTCGAGCAGCGGCCCGGCGAGTACGTCGCCGCCCGGCGCCACGATCGTCGTGAAGCCGCGGCTCATCCAGTCGTCGTCCCCGCCGTAGACGTCACCGCGCAGTTCGGCCGGGACGTCGGACCCGCGCAGCAGCGGCGCGACCCCGAGGACGTAGACCCGGCCCTCCTTGGCTATGTGGCGGAGGGTGGCGACCCAGCTGTCGCTGTTGTCCCAGGTCGGGGCGAGGTAGATGTCGACACCCCGCGCGTACATCGCCGCCCGGGCGAGCGGCATGTAGTTCTCCCAGCAGATGAGCCCACCGATCACCCCGAACGGTGCCGGGACGACGTCGAGGGTCGAGCCGTCGCCATAGCCCCAGATCGTCCGCTCGCCGCCGGTCGGCATCAGCTTGCGGTGACGACCGGCCAGTGACCCGTCGGCGGCGAAGTAGAGCAGGGTGTTGTAGAGCGTGCTGCCATCGAGCTCGTCGACGCCGACGGCCACGTAGGTCCCGGCCGCCCGGGCCGCCTCACCGAGCTGCTCGGTGACGGGTCCGGGCACGGTGACCGACTGGTCGTGCAGGCGCGCGACGTAACTGCTGTCGTTCCAGGCCGGCACCCGCCAGACCCAGTCCGGATAGGCCGGGATGAACGCCTCGGGGAAAACGACGAGCTCGGCGCCGCGGGCCGCAGCCTCGCCGATCAACGCGCAGGCCTTGTCGGTCGTCGCGGCACGATCGAGAAAAACCGGGGTCGCCTGGACTGCGGCGACGGTCGTCGTCACCGCCGGACCGGCGACGGCCCGGGGTACCGCCGCGGCCCGTCGGGCGGCGCGGTCGGGCGTCCGGTCGGCGCGCGTGACCGGATACAGATCGTCCGGATCAGCCGGACGAGGACTCCCAGCGGGCGTACTCGTCGTCGCTGTCGTCGCGATCGTCGGTCGACGAGTGCGGCGACGAGGTCGTCGACGGCCCCGACAGCTCCTGCTGGAGCCGGTCGTAGTCGGGCGCGTGGCTGGAGTACTTCAGCTCACGCGCAACTTTGGTCTGCTTGGCCTTCGCCCGGCCGCGGCCCATGGCTTGACCCCCTCGCACAGAACACGGGGCGCCTTGTCCGGCAACCCCGATCTATGGCATCCGTTAGTAGCGCCCACGATACCGTGCCCGCTGTCGGCTGGCACCTCCGCCGGGGCGGGTAAACGGCCGGAAGGGCCGGTCCACGCTCAGCTTCGGCTCAGGATGGTGCGGAGCCGGCCGACCTGGGCCATCCGACGCTCGGCCAGCCGGTCGGCGGCGACCGCCGGGGGTACGCCGTCGACGGCCGCGAGGGCGAAGATCCGGCGGGTGGTGTCGAAGATCTCCGCGGCCTTGGCCTTGGCGCGCTCGAAGCTGAAGCCCTCGATCTCGTCGGCGACCTGGATCACCCCACCGGAGTTCACGACGTAATCCGGTGCATAGAGGACTCCCCGGTCGGCGAGGACCTTCTCGATTCCGGGATGGGCCAGCTGGTTGTTGGCGGCGCCACAGATCACCCGGGCGGTCAGGGCCGGCACCGTGTCGTCGTCCAGGGCCCCGCCCAGCGCGCACGGCGCGTAGACGTCGAGGTCGGCGCGGATCAGCTGGTCGACGTCGGCGACGATCTCGATCTCGGGGTCGGCGTGGTGGATCTGGTCGATCGCGCGCGGGCTGACGTCGCTGACCACGACCGTCGCGCCCTCGCCGCGCAGGTGCTCGGCGAGGTGCCGGCCGACCTTGCCGACCCCCGCGACGCCGACCCGGCGGCCGCGCAGGCTCGGGGTGTCCCAGACGTGTTCGGCGCAGGCGCGCATCCCCTGGAAGACGCCGTAGGCGGTGAGAATCGACGAATCGCCGGCACCGCCGTGCTCGGCCGAGCGGCCGGTCGCCCATCGGGTCTCCCGGGCGATGACGTCCATGTCCTGGACGTAGGTGCCGACGTCACAGGCGGTGATGTAGCGACCGCCGAGGGAATCGACGAACCGGCCGTAGGCCCGCAGCAGCGCCTCGGACTTCTCCGTGGCCGGGTCGCCCCAGATGACGGCTTTGCCCCCGCCGTGGTCGAGCCCGGCCAGCGCGTTCTTGTAGGCCATCCCGCGGGAGAGGTTCAGGACGTCGGTGACCGCCTCGTCCTCGCTGGCGTAGGGGTAGAACCGGGTCCCGCCGAGCGCCGGACCGAGCGCGGTGGAGTAGATGGCGATGATCGCCTTGAGGCCGCTGCCCGGGTCCTGGCAGAAGACGACCTGTTCATGGCCGGTGGGCACGTCGCCCATCGCAAACACGCTCACGGGTGTCTCCCTGCGTGGATGTCGGCCGAGCAGGCCGGGACGCCACGCTCCGCCGGATCGACGTCGGTCGCAGAGCGTCCACTTTCACCATAGTGCCGCCACGATGAGCGAAGGATTCGGCGTACGATCGGGTCATAGGCTGCAGGGCCGGACCGACTGCACAGAAGCGCCCGAATTACCCCTAAACGGTGCGGCTAGGGAGACCTGGTATGGACACCACGAAGTTGCTCTGCTCGGGCTATTCGAGCGTTGCGGAAAAATGGTGCAATGTGGGTAAGGGTCGGTTGTGCATACAACGGCGTCACACCGACTCGCCTGGCAGAAGGGACCAGCCATGACCACCCGAACCACTACGGATGCTGAACCGCTGCTCACGCCCGCAGAGGTCGCGACGATGTTCCGCGTCGACCCCAAGACCGTCACCCGGTGGGCCAAGGCCGGAAAGCTGACCTCCATCCGGACCCTCGGCGGTCACCGCCGCTACAAGGAGTCCGAGGTGCGGGCGCTGCTGGCCGGCGGGTCCAACGATCAGGCGGCCGGCGAGCACGCCTGACCCGCGGCACCGCGGCTTGATCGACTACTCGGCGTAGCTCTGCTGCCGTGTCCCTTCGGCAGCGGGCGTCGCCGAGACCGCCGGTGGGCGGCTGTTAGCGTGTCCCGGTGACTTCGGCTCCGCCGTTCCGTGACCCGCTCGTCGCCCGGATGCGCCCCTTCGAGACGACCATCTTCGCGGAGATGACCGCGCTCGCCAATCGCATCGGGGCGATCAACCTCGGGCAGGGTTTTCCCGACACCGACGGGCCGTCCGCGATGCTCGAGGTCGCCGTCGAGGCGATCCGCGCGGGCGTCAACCAGTACCCGCCCGGTCCGGGGATGCCCGCGCTGCGCGAGGCCGTCGCCCGCCACCGGCGCACGCAGTACGCCCTCGACTACGACCCCGACCGCGAGGTCTATGTCACCGTCGGCGCCACCGAGGCGGTCGCCACGGCGGTCCAGGCACTGTGCGAGCCGGGCGACGAGGTCGTGGTCTTCGAGCCCTACTACGACTCCTACGCCGCGGTGATCTCGCTCGCCGGCGCCGTACGTCGCCCGGTCACCCTGCGACCTGAGCGTCCCGGCGGCCGCTTCACCTTCGACCCGGACGAGCTGCGGGCGGCGATCGGTCCCCGGACCCGCCTCGTGCTCGTCAACAGCCCGCACAACCCGACCGGCACGGTGTTCACCCGCGACGAGCTCGGCGCGATCGCCGACCTGTGTGTCGAGCACGACCTCCTCGCCGTCACCGACGAGGTCTATGAACACCTGACCTTCGACGGCACCGGGCACATCCCGCTCGCGTCGTACGACGGCATGCGCGAGCGGACCGTCTCGATCTCCTCGGCCGGCAAGAGCTTCTCGGTCACCGGCTGGAAGGTCGGCTGGGTCTGCGCCCCGGCCACCCTGATCCGCGCGGTGCAGACCATCAAGCAGTTCACCACGTTCACCGTGGGCGGCCCGTTCCAGCTCGCCGTCGCCCACGCGCTCGACCACGAGCTCGACTGGGTGAGCAGCCAGCGGGCTTCGCTGCAGGCCAAGCGCGACCGGCTCTCAGCCGGCCTCTCGGCCGCCGGGTTCCTCACCTACGAGGCGGCCGGCACCTACTTCGTGCAGGCCGACGTACGCCCGCTGGGGTTCGACGACGGGATGACCTTCGCCAAGGTGCTGCCCGAGCGGGCCGGGGTGGTGGCCATCCCCAGCGAGGTCTTC
>DASXJE010000148.1 GCA_036497565.1 Mycobacteriales bacterium | reverse complement strand
GTGCTCCGGCGCCACCACCATGTAGGTGGCGCCGAACACCGTGTCCGGACGGGTGGTGAACACGTCCAGCGGACCTACCGGGGTCGGGAACGCGATGTGCGCACCGCTCGACCGGCCGATCCAGTTGCGCTGCATGGTGCGCACCTTGTCCGGCCAGTCCAGCTGGTCCAGGTCGGCCAGCAATCGGTCGGCGTACGCGGTGATGCGCATCATCCATTGCATCAGCGGCTTGCGGAACACCGGGAAGTTGCCGCGCTCGCTGCGCCCGTCGATGACCTCTTCGTTGGCCACCACCGTGCCCAGCCCGGGCGCCCAGTTGACCATCGCCTCGGCGCGGTAGGCCAGCCGGTGGTTGTCGACGACGCGCCGCTTCTCGACGTCGGACAGCTCGGCCCAGGGCCGGCCGGTCTCGTTCGTGCCCTCAGCCGGCTCGCGGCTGCCGGCGTCTAGTTCCTCGATCAGCTCGGCGATCGGCCGGGCCTTGTCGGCGTGGGTGTCGTACCAGGAGTTGAAGATCTGCAGGAAGATCCACTGCGTCCACCGGTAGAACTCCGGGTCGGTGGTGTTGACCCGGCGCCGCTCGTCGTGGCCCAGGCCCAGCCGGCGTAGCTGGCGCAGGGCGATGTCGATGTTCGCGTACGTTGACACCCGCGGGTGCTGGCCGGTCTCGACCGCACGCTGTTCGGCGGGCAGCCCGAACGCGTCGAAACCCATGGTGTGCAGCACGTTGTGCCCGGTCATGCGGGCGTAGCGCGCGTAGACGTCGGTGCCGATGTACCCCAACGGGTGCCCGACGTGCAGACCCGCCCCGGACGGGTAGGGGAACATGTCCATCACGTACAGCTTGGGCCGGTCGGCCACCCGGTCGAAGCCCTTCGACCTCGGCCCGACCGGGTCGGGCGCGGCGAAGGTCTCCTCCCGCGCCCATCTGTCCTGCCACGCCGTCTCGATCCGGTCCGCCATCGCGGCGGTGTACCGGTACGGCGGCACCTGCGGGGTGCTGGTCATGGTGTGGGCTCCTCGTCGGGGTGCTTCGGGGGCAGAAATGCCACGAAAAAAGCCCCTGCTGTCGCAAGGGCTCGCCGCACTGCCGGAATATCGCCGGTCAGCGCGGCCCGATAAGGAGCAGGCGAATTACTGTGATCACCCGCTCATAGTATCGCTAGTCCTCCCATACATCGACTCTGGGCAGCCCGCGGTCGTCGCGGGCCCGGTCGACCAGCCGCTGGATCAGGGCGGTCTTGGCCCAGGTGTAGGCGTCGACTGCTGCAACTCCCGGTGTGGCTATCTGTCGTCGCTCAGCACCGGCTCGGGCAGCGTGCCGGCGTTGTGCTCGAGCAGGCGCCAGCCGGTCAGCCGCCATCCCGCCGGCGCCTCCCCGGCGACCGACCACGCACAGTTGGCCAGCGGGCCGAGCCGGTCCCAGGTCGCCGGGTCGAGGCCCAGCATCGCCGCCATCCCGGCGCGGATCGCGCCGCCGTGGCTCGCCACCACGAGGGTAGCCCCGGCGGGCAGGCCCACGATGGCCTCCTGCACCGCAGCGACCACCCGCGCGGCGACGTCGACCTCGGCCTCGCCCTGCGGCGGGTCCCAGCGGGCCCACTCCTCGGGGTAACGCTGCCGGATCTCGGTGCCGGTGAGGCCCTCCCACAGGCCGCCCGAACGCTCCCGCAGCCGCGGGTCGGTGGCCACCGGCAGCCCGGTCAGTTTCGCCAGCTCCGCCGCGGTCTCGGTGGCCCGGCTCAGGTCGGAGCAGATGATCGCGTCGGGCCGCAGCCCGGCCAGGAGCTTGGCCGCGCGCACCGCCTGCTCGCGGCCGACCTCGTCGAGTGCGATGTCGGTGCTGCCCTGGAAGCGGTGTTCGACATTCCATCGGGTCTGTCCGTGTCGCCACAGCACGACCCGACGGTCGCCGGTCAGGAGCGGTCTCCGTCGCCGATCCCGCTGGCCACGTTCTCCGGCAGCGGGAGGACGGGGCAGTCCTTCCATAGCCGCTCGAGGGCGTAGTAGGTCCGCTCCTCGGCGTGCTGCACGTGGACGACGATGTCGACGTAGTCCAGGAGCACCCACCGCCCGTCGCGTTCGCCCTCGCGGCGGACCGGTTTCGCCCCGGCCTGCCGCAGCCGCTCCTCGATCTCGTCGACGATCGCGGACACCTGCCGCTCGTTAGGCGCGGAGGCGATGAGGAAGACGTCGGTGATCACGAGCCGGTCGCTCACATCCAGAGCGATGATGTCGTGGGCAAGTTTCTCGGCGGCGGCCCGGGCCGCCACATCGGCGAGATCGCGGGCGCGGTCAGATGCGGTCACGCAGTCAAGCCTCTCACGCGCGGTAGAGCCGACGCTTCTCGATGTACTGCACGACCCCGTCGGGCACGAGGTACCAGACCGGGCGGCCGGCGGCGACCCGGGCCCGGCAGGCGCTGGAGGAGATGGCCATGGCCGGCACCTCCAGCAGGCTGACGCTGTCCGGCGGCACGTGGGCGTCGGTGAGCGAATAGCCCGGCCGGGTGACCCCGACGAAGTGGGCGAGCCCGAAGAGTTCGTCCACGTCCTTCCAGGACAGGATCGCGTCGAGCGCGTCCGCCCCGGTGATGAAGAACCGCTCGCTGTCGGGGCGCTCGGCGGCGACGTCGCGCAGCGTATCGATGGTGTACGTCGGACCGCCGCGGTCGATGTCGACCCGACTGACCGAAAAGCGTGGATTTGACGCGGTCGCGATGACCGTCATCAGGTAGCGGTCCTCGGCCGGGCTGACCGTCACGCCCTCCTTCTGCCACGGCTGGCCGGTCGGGACGAACAGCACCTCGTCGAGCGCGTAGAGGTCGGCGACCTCGCTGGCCGCGACGAGGTGGCCGTGGTGGATCGGGTCGAAGGTGCCGCCCATGATGCCCAATCGCGGCTTTCCCGCGTCCTGGGCGCTTCGTCCGGTCATCACACCGATGCTAGTGGGGCGGGTCTCGCAGTACCCCCATGGCCGCGAGACCCCGCCGCCTGCCCGGCGCTCCCCCGACTCGCCGCGTGCAGTGAAGACACGACGCAGGCGTGCGGTTATGACGCGGTTTTCGCAATGTTTTTTCGATCCGACCTCGGCGGGCCGTCAGCGCACCTGACCGTCGCCGGTGACGACGTAGGTCGTGCTGGTCAGTTCCGGCAGGCCCATCGGCCCGCGAGCGTGCAATTTCTGGGTCGAGATGCCGATCTCGCCGCCGAAGCCGAACTCGGCGCCGTCGGTGAACCGGGTCGAGGCGTTGACCATGACCGCGGCGCTGTCCAGGTGCGCCACGAACCGCCGGATCGCCGGCTGCGAGTCGCTGACGATCGCCTCGGTGTGCCCGCTCCCCCATCGCCGGATGTGGGCCACGGCGTCGTCGAGCGTGTCGACGACCCGGACCGCCAGGTCGAGGGAGAGGTATTCGACCGCCCAGTCCTCGTCGGTGGCCGGGACCGCGCGCGGGTCCTGCCCGCAGACGGTCTCGTCGCCGTGCACGGTGACCCGGGCGTCATGCAGGGCGGGCAGGATCCGGGGGAGGAATGCTTCGGCGGCGTCGCGGTGCACAAGCAGGGTCTCGGCCGCGTTGCAGACACTGGGCCGGGAGACCTTGGCGTTCACCGTGATGGCCAGCGCCATGTCGAGGTCGGCGGCCGCGTCGACGTAGACGTGGCAGTTGCCGATCCCGGTCTCGATCACCGGGACCACCGCCGTGTCGACGACGTGGCGGATCAGGCCCGCGCCGCCGCGCGGGATCACGACGTCAACCAGGCCGCGCGCCTTGAGCAACGCGGTGACCGAGGCGCGGTCGGTGCCGGGCACGAGCGTGACTGCGTCGGCCGGCAGCCCTGCCTTCTCCCCGGCGGCGGCGAGCACGTCGACAAGTGCCGCGTTCGAGCGGTACGCCGACCCCGAACCGCGCAGCAGCACGGCGTTGCCGCTCTTCAGGCAGAGCCCGGCCGCGTCCACGGTGACGTTGGGACGGGCCTCGTAGACGATCGCGACGACGCCGAGCGGGACCCGCCGCTGCTCGACACTGAGGCCGTTCGGGAGGGCGAACCCGCGGATCACCTCGCCGACCGGATCGGGCAGCGCGGCCATGTCCCGCAGTCCCTGCGCCATCGTCTCGATGCGCTCGGCGGTCAGGGTGAGACGGTCGAGCAGCGACTCGGCGAGGCCGTCGGCCCGGCCGGCGTCGACGTCGGCGCGGTTGGCTGCCAGCACGTCGGCGGTGTGCTCGACCAGGGCGTCGGCCATCGCGCCCAGGGCGCCGTCCTTGACCGCGCGGGTCAGCGGCGCCAACTGCGCGGCGGCCTCCCGGGCACGACGCGCCGCGGCGTGCACCTGATCGGCGACCTGCGCGTCGTCCATCGCCGCAACCCCCTTCCGTGCCCTTAAGCCTAGGCCGCCCGAACGGCGCTCAGATCCGGCCCTCGGCCACGGCCTGGGTGATCCACGGGATGACCTCGTCGAGCATCTGGTCGAGGGTGGTGGTGCACTCGAAGTCGAGCACCCGCTTGGCCTTCGCCACCGACGGCACCCGCTTCTGCACGTCGTACTCGTACGCCGGGTCGTGGGCGATGGTCAGCGGCGCGTCGCCCTTCACCTTGCGCCAGATCGTCTCGGCCAACGCCTGCACGGACGTGGACTCGGCGGTGGAGATGTTGAAGTCGTCGTTGTCCGCGGCGGGTGACTCCATGCAGGTGACGATCCCGCGGGCGAGGTCGCCGCCGTACGTGTAGTGCCGGATCTGGTTGCCGTCGCCGAGGATGTGCAGCGGATCCTGACCTTTGACGATCTTCTGCACCAGGTCCGGGACGACGTGGCTCATCGCCAGCTTGACGTTGCCCGACGCGACCTCCACGTCGCCGAGCGCGCGTCCTTCGCCGGTCCCGACACAGTTGAACGGCCGCACGATCGTGTAGGGCAGTTGGTACTGGTCCCACGCGGCCCGGGCGAAGTACTCCACGGCCAGCTTCTGGAACCCGTACGACGAGAGCGGCGGCGCGATCCGGCGTTCGTCGCCCTCCGCCGACGGCCAGTGGTCGGTCGACTCGTAGACCATCGAGCTGGACAGGTAGGTGACCTTCGCCAGCCGGCCGTCGCGGTGCGCGGCGATCGCCGCGTCGCACTGCGCCGCCATGATCCGTTCGTTGGTGGCCAGCAGGTCGTAGGCGTAGGCGTGGAAGTAGGAGATCCCGCCGATCATTGCCGCACCGGCGATGAAGTGGTCGCAGTCGGAGAGGAGCCGGGTCATCAGCTCGGTGTCGCGCGCGTCGCCCTCGACCAGTTGGTAGCTCGGGTGGTCGTCGTAGGACTTGGCGACCCGCCCGTACTTGGAGAAGTTGTCGACGCCGACGACGGTGTGCCCGCGCCGCAGCAGTTCCTCGACGACGTATCCGCCGATGAAGCCGGACGAACCGCTGACCAATACCTTCACAGTGCCAACTCCTGGGAATCCATGGACGTGTGCGACGCGTCGGAACCGATTCTGCGGCTAGGCATCTCGGGAATCCGGGGCCGCCTTGTTGATCTCTTCGACGGTGCGGGTCGGGCCGAAGGCGTAGCGGTACCAGTGGAGGTAGCGCGGAATCCACCGGGTGAGGTCGAAGTGCGAGTCACCGACCTGACGATCGAGCCAGATGGTGGGGATCTCGGCGATCGGACGGCCGAGTCGCTTCGCCTTCGCGGTGAGCTCGAGTCCGATCTCGAACCCGTGCCTGCTGTCGATGCCGACGTCGCGCACGAACTGCGTGTTGTAGGCCTTGTAGGAGTTGGTTGCGTCGCGGGTGCCGACCCGGGCGAGGGTGTGCAGCGACAGCCCGGCGGTGCGGGAGAGCAGCGACTTGAGGAGCGGGCCACCGACCTGCTGACCGCCGGGCATGTAGCGGGAGGCGGCGGCGATGACGACGCCGCGTTCGACGAGTCGGACGAGTTCGTCGATCTGGCGGGGATCGTCGCTACCGTCCGCCATCGTCACGACGGCGGTCGGTGCCAGGGAGACGTCGATGCCGTAGCGGATAGCGTTCGCCGGTCCTGGTCCGTAGCTGTTGACCACACAGCGCAGCCGTGGCTCGTCCTCGGCGTAGTGCCCGACGACCGGGATGGTGATGTCCTGGTCGGTGTCCACGACGATCAACACCTCACAGTCGAGGGTGACCGATTCGAAGAGCCGGTCGAGGAAGGGCACGATGGCCGGCCCCTCCTGGTACGCGGGTACGACGACGGACACCCGAGGCCGGTTCGACGTACTCACACCTGCGTCCCGTGACCGAGCAGGTTCCAGATGTCGATGACGGGTTTGTGGGTGGACAGGTCGGCGTAGTCGGGGTGGGGGGTCGCGATGATGAGGAGATCGGCGTCGGCGAGGACCTGCTCGAGCGGGATCAGGGTGGGGTCGGTCTTCACGTAGGGGTCGGTGGTGAGCACCCGGGCGGCCTTGAACGCCAAAACCCGTTTGAGCTTGTAGGAGAGGCTGGAGCGGGTGTCGTCCGACCGCGCCTTGAAGGCCATCCCGAGGATCCCGACGGTCATCCGGGCCAGGTCGTGGCGTTCGGCGAGCCGGCTGACCAGGTAGAGCGGGAGGCCCTCGTTGACCAGCATCGCGGCATGCCCGAGACCGAAGTTGTTGTCGCTGAATGCCGCCAGTTGCATGGTGTCCTTGAACAGGCAGGGCCCGGCGGCGAACCCTGGGCCGGGCATGTCCGCGGCGCGGGGGTAGTCGGTCATCAGCCCGGTGCGGATCCGGTCGAAGTCCAGGCCCCGGTCGTTCGCCATCATGAACAGCTGGTTGGCGGTGGCGAACTTGATGTAGCGCCAGGTGTTGGTGAACAGCTTCGCGAGCTCGGCCTCCTCCGGCTCCAACTGCACCAGCGTCGAGGTGAGCCGGGAGAACAGGGCGCTGGCCCGCTCCCGCGCCGAGTCCGACCGGGCCGAGATGATCTGCGGCAGGCTCACCAGCTCGGTCATCGCCTGATGCTCGGCGATCCGCTCCGGGCAGAACGCCACCTCGATGTCGCGGCCCCACTGCGCGACCATCGACTCCACCAGAGCGGTCACGCCCGGGTAGACGGTCGACCGCAGGATGATCAACTGACCGTCCCGCAGGTACTCCGCACAGGCCGCCAGCGCCACCGGGATCGCCTGCGGATCCGGGTTGAGATGCTCGTCCACCGGCGTGCCGATCACCACGACGACGTGCTCGGCGTCGCCGACCGCACCCGGATCGGTGGTGGCCACCAACGACCCCGCCGCCCGCACCCGAGCCAGGATCTCGGCCGCGCCCGGCTCGTCGAACGGCATCACCGCATCGTTGACCAGCTTGACCGCCTCGTCGCTGACGTCGTAGATCGTCACCGACGCGCCCCGGTCGGCCAACGCGATCGCCAACGGCAGGCCGACCCGACCGGCGCCACCGATCACCACGACATCCCGCTCGAAACCGCCCACCATGGATCGAATCCCCTACTCGGTTGTGTGGTCCGCGCAGCTCATCCAGGGCGCCGACACTGTCCGTATCTGCCTCAGGGTCGCACACGGCCGGACCGCGACGGCGCCCGTCAGAGCCCGGTCAGAGTAGGACGAGGTCATCGCGGTGCACCACCTCGCGTCGGTGTTCGGCGTCGAGTTCGCGGGTGGAACGACCGAGCATCGCCGGCAACTCCCCCGCGTCGTAGCCGACAAGTCCGCGAGCCACGGCCGTGTCGTCCGGCCCGAGCAATTCGACCGGCTCACCAGCGGTGAAGTCCCCGCGGACGGCGGTGACCCCGGCCGGCAACAGCGAGGCGCGTCGGCGTACGACGGCCGCGACGGCTCCGGCGTCGAGCACCAGAGCCCCCCGCGCGGTGGTGGCGTGCCGCAGCCAGAACAGCCGGGAGGTCGCCCGGCGCCCGGTCGGCGCGAAGACGGTGCCGACCTCCTCGCCGGCCAGGGCCGGCGCCACGTCTTCGGCCGAGGCGAGCAGCACGGTGATTCCCTCGCCGCCGGCCATCCGTGCGGCGTCGAGCTTGCTGGCCATCCCGCCGGTGCCGACGCCACCGGCGCCGGTCCGCCGAGCGCGTACGTCGGCGAGTTCGGCCTCGCTGCGGACCACGGGGATCCGGCGGGCGTCGGGTTTGCGCGGATCGTTGGTGTAGAGCGCGTCGACGTCGGAAAGCAGGACGAGCGCCTGCGCCGTGACGAGATGGGAGACGAGCGAGGCCAGCCGGTCGTTGTCGCCGAACCGGATCTCGTCGGTGGCCACGGCGTCGTTCTCGTTGATGATCGGCACGACGCCGAGCCCGAGCAGGCGGTCGAGGGTGCGCAGGGCATTGCGGTAGTGGGCCCGGCGGACCAGATCGTCGACCGTCAGGAGGACCTGGCCGACCGTCAGGCCGTGCCGGGCGAAGGACGCGGCGTAGCGCTCGACCAGGATCATCTGGCCGACGCTCGCGGCGGCCTGCTGGGTCGCGAGGTCGCGGGGGCGGCGCGGCAGCCCGAGCGGCGCCAGCCCGGCGGCGATCGCCCCCGAGGACACCAGCACCACCTGGTGCCCGGCGCGGCGGCGGGCCGCAACGGCGTCGACGAGCCGGTCGAGGCGGGCCGGATCGAGGCCGCCTTCGACCGTGGTCAGCGAGGACGACCCGATCTTGAGCACGACCCGGGAGGCGTCGCGGACGGTTCGCCTGCCGGCGGCGTCGGCGCTCACGGCTGGTCGGGGCGACGGCGGGCCCGCTTGGCGGCCAGCCGCTCGTCGGCCCGGGTCCGGGTCGACCGATCCAGCCGGGAATCCTCCCCACGCGGCCCCGGCGCGAGCTCCTCGTCGGCACCGCTGCTGGGCTCCCAGTCGAAGGTGACGTCGTCGATGCGTACGGCGTCCCCGGGGTGGGCGCCGGCCTCGGCCAGCGCCGTCTCGACCCCCAGCCGGGCGAGCCGGTCGGCGAGGTAGCCGACCGCCTCGTCGTTGGAGAAGTCGGTCTGCTGCACCCAGCGCCGGGGCTTGTCGCCGGTGACCAGGAAGCCGTCGGGGATCTCCGGGTCGGCCACGACGGTGAAGCCGATCTCGTCGACGGCGGCCGGGCGGAGCACGATCCGGGTCGGTTCCTCCGACCGGGTCGCCGAGCGGTGCTCGTTGACCCGCTCGGCCATCGCGTAACGCAGCGCCGGCAGCCCCTCGTGCGTCGCGGCGCTGATCAGGAACACCGGCAGGCCACGCGCCTCGAGCTCGCTCCGGGCGAGCTCGGCCAGGTCCCGCGCCTCGGGCACGTCGACCTTGTTCAACGCCACGATGCGTGGCCGGTCGGCCAGATCGCCGGACAGGTCGCCGACGTACTGCGCGAGCTCGTGTTCCACGGCGTCGACGTCCGACACCGGGTCGCGGCCGGACTCCGGGCTCGCGCAGTCGACGACGTGCACGAGTACGGCGCAGCGCTCGACGTGCCGCAGGAACTCCAGCCCGAGGCCGCGCCCCGTCGCCGCACCGGGGATCAGCCCGGGGACGTCGGCGGCGGTGAAGATCGTGTCCCCCGCGGTCACGACGCCGAGGTTGGGCACCAGCGTGGTGAAGGGGTAGTCGGCGATCTTGGGCCGGGCGGCGGACAACGCGGCGACCAACGAGGACTTCCCGGCGCTGGGGAAGCCGATCAGGCCGACGTCGGCGACGCTCTTGAGCTCCAGGACCACATCGAGCTGCTCGCCGGCCTCTCCCAGCAGCGCGAAGCCGGGGGCCTTACGCCGGCGGTTGGCCAGGGCCGCGTTGCCGAGGCCGCCCTTGCCGCCGCGGGCCAGGACGTAGCGGGTGCCGGCGCCGACCAGGTCGGCGAGCACCGTGCCGGCGGGGGTGTGCGCGACGGTGCCGTCCGGGACGCGGAGCTCCAGCGAGGAGCCGGCCGCTCCACCGCGGTTGCTGCCCTGCCCGCCGCGCCCGTTGGTCGCCCGCTGGTGCGGATGGTGGTGGAAGTCGAGCAGCGTGTGGACGCCGGAGTCGACGACCAGGACGACGTCGCCGCCGTCGCCGCCGTTACCGCCGTCCGGACCGCCCAGCGGCTTGAACTTCTCGCGGTGCACGGAGGCAGCACCGTGGCCGCCGTTTCCGGCGGACACGTGCAGCACGACGCGGTCGACGAACGAGGTCATTGCTCACCTCATGGACGTCGAGGGATGGTGTGTTGGCTTAGTTGTCGGCGGCGGCCGGGACGATGTTGACCATCTTGCGGCCGCGCTTCAACCCGAACTGGACGGCGCCCGCCGAGAGGGCGAACAGCGTGTCGTCCTTGCCCCGCCCGACCCCGACACCGGGGTGGAAGTGGGTGCCGCGCTGCCGCACGATGATCTCGCCGGCGTTGACTTCCTGCCCGCCGAAGCGCTTGACGCCGAGCCGCTGCGCGGAGGAGTCGCGACCGTTACGGGAGGACGAAGCGCCCTTCTTGTGTGCCATGTCGCGGCCTACTTTCCGCTCTCGATGCCGGTGACCTTGACGCGGGTGAGCGCCTGGCGGTGCCCCTGCCGCTTGTGGTAGCCGGTCTTGCTCTTGAACTTGTGGATCTTGATCTTCGGGCCCTTGGTGTGGCCGACGACCTCGGCGGTCACGGTGGCCGCTGCCAGCGCGTCGGCGTCGGCGGTGACGGTGCCACCATCGACCAGCAGCAGCGCGGGCAGCGTGACGCTGCTGCCCGGCTCGCCGTCGAGGGTGTTGACCTCCACCTCGTCGCCGACCGCGACGCGGTACTGCCGTCCGCCGGTCTTCACGATCGCGTACACCGCGGGACCTACTTCCTTGCTCGTCGAGGTGCGTGCCCTGCGTGCGGCACGTGCAGAAGGGGCGCGTCGAGCGCACCGACGGTCTAGGTTACCGGATCGTCGCCCGACATCCCATTCCGGGCGTCCTCAGGCGTCCGCCACCGCCGGGTGGGCCAGGTCTCGAGGCGCCAGGCCGAGTCCCAGAATAGCCATTCGTACTCGCACCCGCGGGTGAAGGCCGCGCCCATCCGGCGCTCGAGCTCCCGGTCCGCCCCGGCGGCCAGCCGGTCGGCGACCTCGCGGGCCCGCCGTACCGACTCGGCGAAGTCCTCGTGCGCGTAGGTGGCGATCCAGCGGGCGTACGGGTGGCCGGACAGATCACCCGCCTTGTCGCGGATCGTCCTACCGACGTGCTCGTAGACCCAGAAGCAGGGCAGCAGGGCCGCGACGAGCACCTGGTGCGGCTCGGTGAGGGCGACCGAGTGCAGGTACGACGTGTAGGCCTCGCAGGCCGGTGAGGTCTCGATACCGGCTGTCTCCGCCGCGGACACGCCGAACCCGGCGAGGTACTCCCCGTGCAGGCTCCGCTCCACGGCGAGCGCGGTCTGGGCGCTGCCGGCGAAGAAGGCCGCGTCGACGGGGTTCGGCAGCCGGGCGGCGGCCGCCGCGAGCGCCTTCGCGAAGCCGACCAGGTAGCGGGAGTCCTGCACGAGGTAGAAGGCGAACCGGTCTTGGTCCAGCGTGCCGGCGGCGAGCGCGACGTTGAAGGGGTGCTCCAGGATCGCCTGCTGCAGGTCGGCGGTACGCGACCAGGCCATGGCGCAGAAACTCATTGGCGCGCCCAGAGCTCGTGGAAGTGGTGCACCGGCCCGTGGCCGCGCCCGACGTCGAGCCGGTCGGCGGCGCGCAGCGCGCCGGTGAGGTAGCGCTTGGCGTCGGTGATGGCACTCCCCCACCCGGGTCGCTGGGGGCGCAGCGCCGCGATGGCCGAGGAAAGCGTGCACCCGGTGCCGTGCGTGTTGCGGGTGGGGATCCGCGGGCCGGTGAAACGCCGGATCTCGCCGTCCTCGTAGAACAGGTCGACGCTGGCCGCGCCGTAGAGGTGACCGCCCTTGAGCAGCACCCGGCGGGCACCGAGCTTGACCAGGCGGGCGACGTGGTCGGCCATCACGGCCTCGTCGCTGGCCGGGTCGGTGACCTCGTCCTCGCTGAGCAGGTCGGCGGCCTCGGGCAGGTTGGGCGTGACCAGGTCGGCGCGCGGCAGCAACTCGTCGCGGAGCACGGCGACCGCGTCGGCGGGGAGTAGTCGGTCGCCGCTCTTGGCGACCATCACCGGATCGAGCACGACGTACGGGGGGTGGTGCCGGTCGAGCGCGGCGACGACGGCGCCGACGACGTCGGCGCTGCCCAGCATGCCGATCTTCACGGCGTCGACCCGCACGTCGGCGAACAGCGAGTCCAGCTGCGCCGTCACGAACTCCGCCGGCGGCTGGTGCACGGCGTCGACGCCGACGGTGTTCTGCGCGACCAGGGCGGTGACCACGGCCATCCCGTAGCCGCCGACCGCCGAGAAGGTCTTCAGGTCGGCCTGCACCCCGGCCCCGCCACTGGGGTCGGTACCCGCGATCGAGAGCACGTTCGGGATCCTCATGCGGCGACCTCCCGGCGTAGTGACCTGGCCATCTGTTCGGGGTCGGGCGCAGTGCACAGTGCCGAGACCACACACACCCCGGCGACCCCGGTGTCCGACACCGTACGGGCGTTGTCGATGCCGACGCCCCCGATGGCGACGCACGGCAGGGTCGATTTCTCGCACAACTGGCGCAACGCGGTGAGCCCGAGCGCGGGGCCGGCGTCGGGTTTCGTGCCGGTCGCGAAGACCGGGCCGACGCCGAGGTAGTCGATGGTCCCGGCGGGCATCGCCACCGCCGCCTCGAGCTGCTCCGCGGTCGACACCGACCAGCCGATCACCAGCTGGGGACCGGCGATCCGCCGGGCCTCCTCGACGGGAAGGTCGGCCTGTCCGAGGTGGACACCGTCGGCCCCGGCCGCCAGTGCGACGTCGAGCCGGTCGTTGACGAGGAGTGGAACCCCCGTGCCATCGAGCTCGGCGGCCAGCGTCCTGGTCTGGTCGTAGAGCGCCCGGGTCGTGGCCCGCGGGTCGCGCAGCTGGACAGCGGTCACCCCACCGGCGACCGCGGCACGCACGGTGGCCGGCACGCCACGGTGTCCGCACTGGCCGGTGTCGGTGGCGAGATAGAGGGCGAGGTCGAGCCGGGTCACGACACGCCCCTGCGGGCGGCGAGGTCGTCGGGGTCGACGAGGTGGAGCTGGTCGAGCAGTGCGGTGGCGAACGAACCGGGTCCGGCTGCGCGCTCCGCGGCCGCCTCACCCGCGGCGGCGAGCACGGTCGACGCGGCGACGCTCGCCGACACGGGGTCCGGGTCGACGGCAAGGAAGGCGGCCAGCAGCGCGCCGAGCGCGCAGCCCACCCCGGTGACCCGGGTCATCAGCGGGTGCCCGCCGGTCACGGCGATCACGCGGTCGCCGTCGGTCACGTAGTCGACCACGCCACTCACCGCCACCACGCACCGGCGCGCGGCGGCGAGAGACCGGGCGGCATCGAGCGCCTCCCCGGAGTCGGCCCGCGAGTCGACGCCCCTGCCGGCCACCCCACCTGCTCCGGCGAGGCTCATGATCTCCGACGCATTGCCCCGCACCACGGTGGGCCGACGGTCGAGCAGCTCGACCGCGAAGCCGGTGCGGAATCGCAGCCCGCCGACGGCGACCGGGTCGAGGACCCACGGCGTACCGGCCGTCGTGGCGCCGTCGACCGCGGCCCGGATGCCGGCGACCTGGGCCGCCGACAAGGTCCCGAGATTGACCAGTAGCGCGTCGGCGACGGCGGCGAACTCGCCGGCCTCCTCGACCGCCTCCACCATTGCCGGCGAGGCCCCGACCGCGAGCAGCGTGTTGGCGGTGAAGCCGGTCACCACCGTGTTGGTGATGCACTGGGTGAGCGGATTCTGCAGGCGTACGGCGGCCAGGTCGGCGGCCACCAGGGAACCGGGCAGCACGGTCGCAGCATCGGCCACGGTGACGTCCCTCCGCTAGCGCGAACTAGAGCAGGTTCGACGGGTCTGTTCTCAGCCCTGGGGACAGGGCACCCCGCGTCAGCACGTGGACTCTACTGAACAGACCCGCCTGCAGTCAGCCCGCCTCGACGGGAGCCGGCGGTCCGGCGGGTCGGCTCGCGGCCCGCCGGCGCCCCCGGCGTCGGGAACCCGCCGTCGGCTCGAGATCGACCGGCTCGGAGACGGCCGGGCTCACCGGCTCGTCGTCGTCGCCGGCCGGGTCGGGCATGTCGTCGGGGTCGTCGTCGGCCGACTGCGCCGGCTCGCGCAGGGCGGACGCCAACTGCGGGTCGACGTCGACCCTGCCGTTGGGCGACGTGTCGACGGGTCGGGCCGCCTCGACGGCCGGCAAATCGAGCTGCGGGGTGTCGGTCGCCTCCGAGCCGGCAGACGCCGGGCTGTCGGCGGCAGCGCTGTCCGACGCCGAGCTGTCCGACGCCGCGCTCTCGGACGCCGGCCGGTCGGAGCCGCCGTCCGCCTCGTCCCGGCCGCCGGACCCGGATTTCGCCGTGTCCCGGCCGCCACCGCCGGAACTCTTGCCCTTGGCGGAGGCGATGCGCTTGGTCGCGGTCTCGGACTTGCTCCGGCCGTTCTGACCCTTCTCGTCGACCGGCTCGCTGTGCACGATGATGCCGCGGCCGCCGCAGTGCTCACAGGGCTCGGAGAACGCCTCCAGCAGACCCTGGCCGACCCGCTTGCGGGTCATCTGCACCAGGCCGAGCGAGGTCACTTCCGACACCTGGTGCCGCGTGCGGTCGCGTCCGAGACACTCGGTCAACCGGCGCAGGACCAGCTCCCGGTTGCTCTCCAGCACCATGTCGATGAAGTCGATCACGATCATCCCGCCGATGTCGCGCAGGCGGAGCTGCCGGACGATCTCCTCGGCCGCCTCGAGGTTGTTGCGCGTGACGGTCTCCTCGAGGTTTCCGCCCTTGCCGGTGAACTTGCCGGTGTTCACGTCGATCACCGTCATCGCCTCGGTGCGGTCGATGACCAGCGAACCGCCCGAGGGCAGCCACACCTTGCGGTCGAGAGCCTTGGCGAGCTGCTCGTGGACCCGGGTGTCCTCGAAGATGTCGGAGTCGCCCTCATAGCGCTTCAGCCTCGGCCGCAGCTCGGGAGCGACGTGGTCGACGTACTGCTCGAGCGTGTCCCACGCCTCGTCCCCGGACACGATCAGGCTGGCGAAGTCCTCGTTGAACACGTCGCGGACCACGCGGATCGCGAGGTCGGGCTCCTCGTGCAGCAGCACCGGAGCCGACCCCTTCTGCTTCTCCGCCTTGCTCTCGATGACCTCCCACTGCGCCTGCAGCCGGGCGACGTCGCGGGTGAGTTCGTCCTCGCTCGCGCCTTCGGCGGCGGTCCGGATGATCACCCCGGCGTCGTCCGGGACGACCTTGCGAAGGATGGTCTTCAGCCGCGCCCGCTCGTTCTCGGGGAGCTTGCGGCTGATCCCGGTCATCGAGCCGTTAGGAACGTAGACCAGGTAGCGGCCCGGGAGGCTGATCTGGCTGGTGAGCCGGGCGCCCTTGTGGCCGATCGGGTCCTTGCTGACCTGCACCAGGACGGTGTCGCCGGACTTCAGCGCGTGCTCGATCGAGCGGGCCCGGCCTTCCAGGCCGGCGACGTCCCAGTTGACCTCGCCGGCGTAGAGCACCGCGTTGCGGCCCTTGCCGATGTCGATGAACGCCGCCTCCATGCTCGGCAGCACGTTCTGCACCCGACCGAGGTAGACGTTGCCGGCGTAGGACGAACTCTTCGCGGTCGTGACGTAGTGCTCGACCAGTACGCCGTCCTCGAGGACACCGATCTGGGTCCGGTCGCCGCGCTGCCGCACGACCATCGAGCGGTCGACGGATTCGCGGCGGGCGAGGAACTCGGCCTCGGAGAGGATCGGGGCCCGGCGGCGGCCCTGGTCGCGACCGTCGCGACGACGCTGGCGCTTGGCCTCGAGCCGGGTCGAGCCGCGGATGGCCTTGACCTCGTCGTCGCCGTCGGAACGGCTCTCGGAGCGTCCCTCGGACCGGCTGCGGGTCGGCTGGTCGTCGGAGGCTGCCTCGCCGTCGCCGCCTCCCGAACGCCGGCGCCGACGCCGGCGGCGCCGGCTGGTCCCGCCCGCGCCATCCTCGTCGGCGTCGCCGGCCGGGGCGTCATCGGTCCGGGAGCCCTGGTTCGCCGTGTCGTCGCCCGTGGCGGAGTCGGCCTCGGCGGCGGACGTCTTCTTCGTCGCCTTGCGGGACCGGGTGGCCTTCCGCGGCGCGGTGTCGTCGGACGTCGAGTCGTCCGCAGCGGCCGGGGCGTCACCCGACCCGGTGGCCTCATCGGTGTGCGCGCGTCCTCGCCCACGCCGTCCGCGGCGGCGGCGCCGGGTACCGTCCTCGGCCTCGTCGCCGTCCGCACGGGCCGGCTCGGGCTCGGCCGGCGGGGTCGCGGCCTTCGCGGCCTTGGACGCCTTCGCCGGGCGACTGCGGGCGGCCGGCTCATTGTCGTCGGTCGCCGCGGGCGCGGCCGTCTCGGCCGGGGGCGCCATGAAGGTCATCGAGGTCGCCGCGCGGCCGCGGGTGGCCTTGGTGGGAGCGGCGGCGTCTGCCGCCGGCCGGTCGGTGCCCGCGTCGGCGGTGGGCGCCGCCGGCGAGGTGCCGGAGCTGTCGTCGGCCTGGGCGGCGGCATCGGCGGCCGCCGCCTTCGTGGCCTTCGACGCCTTGGTGGCTTTAGTCGCCTTGGTGGCTTTAGTAGCCTTCGTCGCTTTGGTGGCCTTGGCTGCCTTCGTGGCCTTCGTTGCCTTGGTGGCCTTCGCGGTCGTCGGCTCGGTGGTCGACTTGCTCGCTGCGCTCCGGCGGCGACGGGTGGCCTTCGCGGGCGCGTCCCCCGTGTCCTGCGGTGCTGGATTGTCCGGTGTCTCTGTCGTTGGGGTGGCCGGTGGGCCAGTGGTGGGCTCGGAATCGAGCATCGGCACATCTCCGTTCGGCCCCGGGACGCTCGGCCTGAGCCGACATCCGCACGGGGCGGGTCATCGTGGCCGCCGGTGGCGGACACGCAAGTCTGTCGTCGTCCGCCGGCCAGGCGACTGGATGCGTCAGCCCGCGGATGGTGCGTGCAACGACGGCGCCGGGTCCTCGGACACACCGACCGCAGGCGGGCCACCGGGTGCGGTGGTCGCGCGGTCAGGCGCGAGCGGGTCGGCGAGCCGGCCGCCGTCATCGAGTCGGCCCTGCGCCAGCCGGGTGACCAGAGCGGGCACCGGCGGCGAAAAGTCCGCCACAATCCTTAACGCGGCGAGCACGTCGTTCGGTCGTACGGCCGGTGTCACCAGACGTACGACCATTCTCAGTATCGCACAGTCACCCGATGAGCCTCCTGATGACGCGCTCGGGTCGGGCTCTGCGACGACCGCGGACACCACCGCCGTCCGGGCGTCGACCTCCCGCCGGCCGCTCTTCGTCACCCGGGGTACGGCGACGTGCTCGGTCGCCAGGAAGGCGTCGACCGCCCGCCGCAGCAGCTCGACCGGGACCCCGGGCAGGTCGAGCCGCCAGCAGGTTCCGTCGATCCGCTCGGCGAGCGATCCCGGGCCCGCCGCGACGCACTCGAGCACGTCGATGCCGGCCGGGAGCGCCGCGTCGAGGGCCTCTCCCAGTGCCCGCGAGTCGACCGACCGGACCAGGCCGATCTCGAGGTATTCGGCCTCGCTGGCGGCGCCGGTGGGTGAGGCGCCGACGTAGGAGATCTTGGGGTGCGGGTTGAAGCCGGCCGAGTGCGCGACGGGTGTGCCCGCGCGGCGCAGAGCGCGTTCGAGTGCGCGGGCGACGTCGCGGTGGGAGGTGAACCGCAACCGGCCCCGTTTCGCGTAGCGGATCCGCACCCGCGCCGCGACCGGCGCCGGCGGCGGCCCGTCCGGCGTACGCGCCATCACAGGGGCGTGACGGGGAGCAGCTTGCGGCCGGTCGGGCCGATCTGGATCTCGGTCCCCATCTCGGGGCAGACGCCGCAGTCGTAGCAGGGTGTCCACCGGCAGTCGTCGAGCTCGGTCTCGTCGATCGCGTCCTGCCAGTCCGACCAGAGCCACTCCTTGTCCAAGCCGGCGTCGAGGTGGTCCCAGGGCAGGACTTCCTGCTCGCCCCGCTCGCGCGTCGTGTACCAGGCGAGGTCGAGGCCGTACGCCGGAAGTACGTCGGCGCAGGCGCTCTCCCAGCGTTCGTAGGAGAAATACTCCCGCCAGCCGTCGAACCGGCCGCCGTCCTCCCACACCTTGCGGATCACCGCCCCGATCCGCCGGTCGCCGCGCGAGAGCACGCCCTCCACGATCGACGGGCGGCCGTCGTGGTAGCGGTAGCCGATCTGGCGGCCGAGGCTGCGGTCGGCGTTGATGGCGTCGCGGAGCAGCCGCAGCCGCCGGTCGACGGTCTCCGCGTCGGCCTGCGACGCCCACTGGAACGGCGTGTGCGGCTTGGGCACGAAGCCGCCGATCGACACGGTGCAGCGCACGTCGCGGCCACCGGTCGCCGACCGCCCGGCGCGGATGACCTGGTGGGCCATGTCGGCGATCGCGAGGACGTCGTCGTCCTCCTCGGTCGGCAGGCCGCACATGAAATACAGCTTCACCTGGCGCCAGCCGTGCTCGTAGGCGGTCGTGACGGTGCGGATCAGGTCCTCCGTCGAGACCATCTTGTTGATGACCCGGCGCAGCCGTTCGCTGCCGCCCTCCGGGGCGAAGGTCAGCCCGGACCGGCGGCCGTTGCGGGAGAGTTCGTTGGCGAGGGTGACGTTGAAGGCGTCGACCCTGGTGGACGGCAGCGACAGGCTGGTGTTGGTGCCGTCGTAGCGGTCGGCGAGTCCCTTGGCGACGTCGCCGATCTCGGAGTGGTCGGCGCTGGACAGCGAGAGCAGGCCGACCTCCTCGAAACCGGTGGCCTGCAGGCCCTTCTCGACCATCTCGCCGATCCCGGTGATGCTCCGCTCACGGACCGGGCGGGTGATCATTCCGGCCTGGCAGAACCGGCAGCCGCGTGTGCAGCCCCGGAAGATCTCGACGCTCATCCGCTCGTGCACGCTCTCGGCCAGCGGCACCAGCGGCTGCTTCGGGTAGGGCCAGGCGTCGAGATCCATCGTGGTGCGCTTGTGCACCCGGAACGGCACGCCGGACCGGTTGGGCGCCACCCGCCGGATCCGCCCGTCCGGCAGGTAGTCGACGTCGTAGAACCGCGGCACGTAGACACCGGACACACCGGCGAGGCGGAGCAGCAGGCCGTCCCGACCCTCCGGCCGCCCGTCCGCCTTCCACTGCTTCACCGCGTCGCTGATGTCGAGGACGGCCTGCTCGCCGTCACCGAGCACCGCGGCGTCGATGAAGTCGGCGACCGGTTCGGGGTTGAAGGACGCGTGCCCGCCCGCGATCACCACCGGGTGGTCCGCGCTGCGGTCGGCCGCCTCGATCGGGATGCCGGCCAGGTCCAGCGCGGTGAGCAGGTTGGTGTAGCCGAGCTCGGTGGAGAAGGAGACACCGAGCAGGTCGAACGCACCGACCGGCCGGTGGCCGTCGACGGTGAACTGCGGCAGGTGATGCTCGCGCATCAGTGCCTCGAGATCGGGCCACACGCTGTAGGTGCGCTCGGCGAGCACGTCCGGGCGCTCGTTGAGCAGTTCGTAGAGGATCATGACGCCCTGGTTGGGCAGGCCCACCTCGTAGGCGTCGGGATACATCAGCGCCCACCGGACGTCGACGTCGTCCCAGTCCTTGGTCGTCGCGTTGAGCTCGCCGCCGACGTACTGGATGGGCTTGTGCACCCGCGGCAGCAGCGGTTCGAGACGCGGAAAGACCGACTCGACGCTCATGGACCGAGGGTAACGGTGATGGCCGCCGGAGGTCGTGTCGCACCGGAGTGGTAGGCATTCGGGCATGCCTTTTGAAGATCCAGCGGCCCGGCCGCTCCGCGTCGGCGTGGTCGGGCTCGGGTACGCCGGGCGCACCCATCTCACCTCCTACCTTCCGATTCCGGGCGTCGAGGTGGTCGCGCTGGCCGGCCTCGAGCCGGACCGGCTCCAGGCGCTCGGTGCGGAGCACGGCGTCCCCCACCTGCACGCCCGCTGGGAGGACCTGGTCGCCCGCGACGACCTCGACGCGATCAGCGTCTGCTCCCCGACCCATCTGCACGCGCCGATCACGATCGCCGCGCTGGAGAGCGGCCGGCACGTGCTGTGCGAGAAGCCGCTGGCCCGCACGGGCGCCGAGGGCGAGCAGATGGTGCGGGCGGCCGCGAAGGCCGGCCGAGTCCTGCAGATCGCGTTCAACCACCGCGAGCGCGGCGACGTGCACACCCTCAAGCAGCACATCGACGACGGTGGCCTCGGCGACATCTACTACGCGAAGACCCGGTGGGTACGCCGCAGCGGCATCCCCGGCCTGGGCAGCTGGTTCACCAACAAGGAGATGTCCGGCGGCGGGCCGATGATCGACCTCGGCGTGCACATGCTCGACCTCACGCTGTTCCTGCTCGGCGAGCCGCAGGTCACCAGCGTCAGCGCCAACACCTACTCCGAGCTCGGCTCCCGCGGCCGCGGCGGCACCGCCGGCACCGACAAGCAGCAGGTCGGCTCCGGCTTCGAGGTCGAGGATCTCGGTACGGCGTTCCTGCGGCTGGCCGGCGGCGGGACCTTGTTGCTCGAGGCGAGCTGGGCGACCTACCGGCCCGATGGCGACGACTTCGGCGTGACGCTCTACGGCACCGAGGGCGGGGCGGAGATCAACGTCCCCAACTATGCGTGGGAGGACACCCTGCGGCTCTACTCCGACGTCGCCGACGCGCCGGCGGTGATCGCGCCCCGGGTAGGCCGTGGCGAGGGCCACCGTGCGGTCGTCCGGTCGTTCGTCGAGAAGGTCCGCGGCGACGACTGGGCGCAGCACATCGGCACGGACGCCCTGGCCCGCGCGCGCATCATCGACGCCTGCTACGCCTCGGCCCGGGAGGGCCGCGAGGTCGCGGTCGCCGCCGACTCGATCGGCCTGGGGTAGGCCCGCCACCGGTTGGCGACCATCGCTACGAGGATGGGCGCAATGACCAGAGCCAGCGCACCCCTGTTCCGCGGAAACGGGCGGATCGAGTACGTCGAGCGCAGCTATCGCCGGCCCGGCGCGGGCGAGTTGCTGATCTCGCCGCGCGCGAACGCGCTGTGCGGGTCCGATCGCGGCTTCTGGAGTCACGGAGCTGACCACGTGCCCGGTCACGAGACAGCCGGCGTGGTTGTCGAAGCCGGCGACGGGACCACGTCGCCGGTTGGCACCCGCGGCGTGGTGTACCTCATGGACTTCTGCGGTGACTGCCGCAGTTGCCGGCTGGGCGTCACCAACCAGTGCCTGGCCAAACGCGGTGACATGGGCATCGCTGACGACGGCGGTTACGGGCCGTACGAGGTGATCCACGAAAGCAATTTCTTCCCCATCACCGATGACATCGACTTCCCCACCGCCACGATGCTGCTCGACGTGATGGGCACCAGTGGCCACGCGATCATGCGCGCCCGGCTGGTGCGCACCGACATCACCTCGGTGTACGTCGCCGGTGCCGGACCGATCGGGCTCGGCCTGCTGGTGATGTCGAAACTCCTGCTTGGCCAGCACATCCCGGTGTACATCAGCGATGTTTCGCCCTGGCGCCGTGAGTTCGCGGGCACCCTCGGCGGAATACCGGTCGACGTGACCGACCTGTCGCCCGTCGGCAGCCCGGACGTCGCCTTCGACGCCTCAGGCAAGGAGGTGGCCCGCCGCAGCGCTGTCGACATCCTCGGCCGGCGTGGCGTGTTGGTCTGTGTCGGCCACGGTGAGCAGGTGACGCTGAACGTCTCCCGCGACCTGATCGCGCCCGAGCACGCAGTGCTGGGCAGCGAGTACTTCCCGTTCGACGACCTGCCCCGCAACCTGGATCTGTTGCGCGTCCACACCGACTACATCTCCAAGGTCATCACCCACCGGATGCCGGTCGCCGAGCTGGACCGCGCGTTCGAACTGTTCTTCGCCGGTGAGACGGGCAAGGTCGTCGTCGAGCAGGATGCTCGATGACCCAGGATCTGCTGCGGGTTGCCGTCGTCGGCCCGGGCGGTTGGGGACGCCAGCACACTCGGGTCTTCAGTCAGCACCCGGACACCGAACTGTGCGCCGTCGTAGGGCGCGACCTCGGGCGCACGTCGGCCGAGGCGAACCGGCTCGGCGTCGATGCATATACCGACATCGGCGAAATGCTGAAGAAGGTGCGGCCCGACCTGGTGACGGTATCGCTGCCGAACGAGCATCACTTCGAGCCCACCATGCGGCTCCTGGAATCCGGTGTCCCGCTGTTGGTGGAGAAGCCGCTGGTGTTTGAGCTCGAGCGGGCCGACGCGCTGCTGGCCAGGGCGCAGGAGCACAACACATTCTTCGCCATCCACTTCAACCACCGATACGCCGAACCGGTGTTGCGCACCCGAACGGCGATCGAGGACGGATCCGTGGGCGAGCCGGTGTTCGCCACCTGGCGTTTCGGCGGCGAACCCAATCGGGGCGTCTCGCTGCACAAGAACCTCATCGAGACGCAGTGTCATGCCTTCGACATGCTCGAATACCTGCTCGGGCCGATCACCTCGGTGATGGCGCAGATGACGAACAGGACCTACGGGGCATGGAGCACCGTGGCGTTGGCCCTCGAATTCCGCCGCGGCGCGGTTGGCACCCTGCTGGGCTCCTACGACTCGTCGTACGCGTATCACGGGACGCACCAGCTCGAGGTCAACGGGACGGCCGGACGGGCCGTCGCGACCGACACCGTGCAGTCCTTCGAGCTGTCCCGGGTCGGCGCGGAAGACACCACCGTCTGGCGCCCCGGTTATTTCAACGACGCCGCGCGCAGCTTCCACCACACCGTGGACCGATACGTCGACGACATGCTGGGGGCACTGCGAGCGGGCGAGCCACCGCCGGTACCGGCCACCGCGGGCCGGCGGGCGCTGCTGCTCGCGTACGCGGCGATCGAGTCCCACGAGACCGGCCGGCGGGTGCCGGTCGGCGAGGAGGGGATCAAGCCCGGGTGACCGCCACCCGCACCGACTCGCCGTCGCCGACCTCGGTCGTCGGCGCGCCGTCGGCGACCGGCCCGAAGGTGATCCCGGTCGCCAGCGTCTCGGCCGTGACGAAGGCCCGGTGGGCCTCGACCGCGGCCTGCACGGCCGGCGACGCCTCGATCGTCAATTCGATCCGGTCGGACACGTCGAGCCCGGCCGTGCGCCGGGCCGCCTGAACCGCACGCACGACGTCGCGGGCCACTCCCTCGGCGGCGAGCTCCGGACCGATCTCGGTGTCGAGCAGCACGACGCCCGCCCGCCCGGGCAGCGCCGCGGCGGCCTGCCCGGACGCGGGCTCCAGTCGCACGATGTATTCGCCCTCCTGCAGCGGAACTCCGCCCGCGGTGACCACGCCGTCGATCTCCGACCAGTCGCCGGACCGCACGGCGCCGATCACCCGCTGCACGTCGCGGCCGAGCCGCGGGCCGAGCGCCCGCGGAACCAGCGCCAGCACCCGGGTGCACAACGCGTCCACGTCGGCCGAGAGCCGGACCTCCTTGACGTTGACCTCGTCGGCGATGAGGTCGGTGTACGGCGCCAGCGACTGCGCGTCGGGGCCGGCGACGGTCAGCGACGCCAGCGGCTGACGCACCCGCAGTCCGAGCGACTTGCGCACTGACAACGCCGCAGAGCACACGTCGCGGACGGCGTCCATCGAGCTCACCAGGCCGGGGTCGGCGGGCAGCCCGCCGGCGTCCGGCCAGTCGGTGAGGTGCACGCTGCGCCGGCCGGTGAGCCCGCGGTGCACCTCCTCGGTCTCCATCGGCAGCAGCGGCGCGGCGACCCGGGTCAGCACCTCGAGAGTGGTGAAGAGGGTGTCGAAGGCGTCCCGGTCCGAGCCCCAGAAACGGCTCCGGCTACGGCGTACGTACCAGTTGGTCAACACGTCGAGGAAGCTGCGCACCGCTGCACACGCCCCGGCGATGTCGTAGCGGTCGAGCCGGGTCGTGAGGTCGGCGACCAGGTCGTGCAGCTTCGCCACGATGTAGCGGTCGAGGACCTGCGTGGAATCGGCGCGCCAGGTGGCCTGGTAGTTGTCGGCGTTGGCATAGAGCGTGAGGAAGTAGTACGCGTTCCAGAGCGGCAGCATCACCTGGCGGGCGGCGTCGCGGATCCCCTGCTCGGTGACGACGAGGTCGCCTCCGCGCAGGATCGGTGAGGCCATCAGGAACCACCGCATGGCGTCGGCGCCGTAGCGGTCGAACATCTCGTAGACGTCGGGAAAGTTGCCCAGGCTCTTGGACATCTTCTGGCCGTCGTCGCCGAGAACGATCCCGTGCGTCACGCACGTGGCGAATGCCGGCCGGTCGAAGATCGCGGTCGCCAACACGTGCAACGTGTAGAACCAGCCGCGGCTCTGCGCGAAGTACTCGACGATGAAGTCGCCCGGGTAGTGGTCTTCGAACCATTCGGCGTTCTCGAACGGGTGGTGCACCTGCGCGTACGGCATCGACCCGGAGTCGAACCACACGTCGAGCACCTCCGGGACCCGGCGCATCGTGGACCGGCCGGACGGGTCGTCCGGGTTGGGCCGGGTCAGCTCGTCGATCGCCGGTCGGTGCAGATCGGTCGGGCGCACCCCGAAGTCCCGCTCCATCTCCGCCAGCGACCCGTAGACGTCGATCCTCGGGTACGCCGGGTCGTCGCTGCGCCACACCGGCAACGGGTTGCCCCAGAAGCGGTTGCGCGAGATCGACCAGTCCCGGGCGTTCTCCAGCCATTTGCCGAAGAGACCGTCGCGGATGTGCTCGGGCACCCAGTCGATCTGCTTGTTGAGCTCGACCATCCGGTCGCGGAACGACGTGACCGACACGAACCACGACGACAGCGCCTTGTAGACCAGCGGGGTGTCGCAGCGCCAGCAGTGCGGGTAGCTGTGCTCGTAGGTCTCGTGCCGCACCAGCATCCCGCGGGCCTTCAGGTCGGCGATGATGCGCGGGTTGGCGTCGAAGACGTGCATGCCGGCGTAGTCGGGAACGACGTCGGTGAAGTGGGCTCGGTCGTCGACGGTGAGCACGACCGGGATCCCGGCCGCCGCGCAGAGGTTCTGGTCGTCTTCGCCGTAGGCCGGCGCCATGTGCACCGCGCCGGTGCCGTCTTCGACCGTGACGAAGTCACCGGCAAGCACCTGGAAGGCGTTGTCGGTGTCGGCAAGGAAGTCGAACATCGGCCGGTAGCGGCGACCGACCAACTCGCTGCCCGTCAGCGTTGCGACCCGCTGCGCGTCGGTGTCCTCGCCGAACTCGCGGGAGTACGCCGGCAGCCGGTCCTCGGCCAGCACGTAGCGCTCGCCGTCGCGCTCCATGACGGCGTAGGACACGTCCGGTGCGACGGCGACGGCAAGGTTGCTCGGCAGTGTCCACGGCGTGGTTGTCCAGACGAGCAGCCGCTCGCCGCTGTCCAGCTCGAACCACACCGTCACCGCCGGGTCCGCCCGTGGCCGGTAGACGTCGTCGTCCATCCGCAGCTCGTGGTTGGACAGCGGAGTCTCGCACCGCCAGCAGTAGGGCAGGACGCGGAAGCCCTCGTAGACCAGACCCTTGTCCCACAGGCGTTTGAACCCCCACAGGACGCTCTCCATGTAGCCCAGGTCGAGGGTCTTGTAGTCGTTGTCGAAGTCGACCCAGCGCGCCTGCCGGGTGACGTACCGCTCCCACTCCTTGGTGTAGCGCAGCACCGAGCGCCGGCAGGTGTCGTTGAACTTCGCGATGCCGATCTCGAGGATCTGGCGCTTGGTGGTGATGCCGAGTTCGTGCTCGGCCTGCATCTCGGCGGGCAGCCCGTGGCAGTCCCAGCCGAACCGACGCTCCACGCGCCGGCCGCGCATGGTCTGGTAGCGCGGGACGAGATCCTTGACGTAGCCGGTCAGCAGGTGCCCGTAGTGCGGGACCCCGTTGGCGAACGGCGGTCCGTCGTAGAAGACGAACTCGTTGCTGCCGTTCTCCCCCGCCGGCCGGTTGGCGATCGAGGCGCGGAAGGTGCCGTCGCGCTCCCAGAAGTCGAGGATCCGCTCCTCGAGACCGGGGAATGACGGCGACGGCTCGACGTCGCGACCCGAGCCGTCCAAGGGGTATGCCACCGCTCGCTCCCTTCCTCGTCACCTCCACCACAGTGCAGGGACGAGGCACGGGCCCCGCGGTACCACCCCGCTTGGCGATCCGCCCGGAGGCCGATCGCCCGCTCGTCGCCGGCTATGACGGGCCGGACCCGCCCGGTTCTACTGAGGCGCCGCTCGCTCAGCGGCGCCCGTTCTTCCGGAGGCTCACCGGTGATGGCCGGATCAACGCCACGGTCATTTCAGCATACGTGGTGCGGCCCCATCTTGATCAAGAGGGGATTCAGGTGCGAAACGCCGTACGAATCCCCTCTTGATCAAGGGATTGGGGGTCAGAGCGCGGCGCGGACCCGCCCGGTCTCCTGGGTGCGCATGTGCACGTTCTCGAGCAGGCCGACCGCCAGGAAGCTCGCGAACATCGACGATCCGCCGTAGGACATGAACGGCAGCGGCAGACCCGTCACCGGCATGATGCCGAGGGTCATCCCGATGTTCACGAAGATCTGGAACGAGAACCAGGCGACGACCCCGACCGCGACCAGCCGGCCGAACGGGTCGGGCGAGCGCCCGGCGATGCGCAGGGCCCGCCACATCATGATCCCGAACAGCACGATGATGCCCCCGGCGCCGAGCAGGCCGAGTTCCTCACCGGCGACGGTGAAGATGAAGTCGGTCTGCTGCTCCGGCACGAAGCGGCCGTTGGTCTGCGAGCCGTGGAAGAGCCCGCTGCCGGTCAACCCGCCCGATCCGATCGCGATCCGTGCCTGGGTGACGTTGTAGGTCGCGGCGTTGCTGACGTTGGGGTTGGCGAAGGAGCGGAACCGGTCGAGTTGGTAGCTCTTGAGCAGGTGCAGGGCGACGGCGGCGTAGGCCACCAGCGCGCCGAGGGCGATCAGCCCCAGGATCCACTTCCACGAGACGCCGGCCACAGATAGCACACCGAGGATCGTGAAGACGAAGACCATCACGGTGCCCACGTCCGGCTGCAGCATGATCAGCGCCATCGGTACGGCGGCCAGCGCCAGCAGCAGGGGCACGTCGGCGACCGGGCGCCGATTTTCCCGCTCCCGGCGTTCGGTCAGCAGCATCGCCATCCCGACGATGAGCGCGACTTTAGCGAACTCCGACGGCTGGATGGCGAAACCGGCCGGCAGCAGGATCCAGGAGTGGGCACCGTTGACCGTGGAACCGACCGCGAGCACGGCGACCAGGCCGATGCACGACAGCACGTAGACGATCGGCGCATAGGTGCGCAGTGCGCGATAGTCGACCACCGCGACGACGCCGCCGATGAGCAACCCGATGGCGAGGTTGATGAGGTGCTTCTTCAGGTAGTACTGCGGGTCGGCGTGCAGGTCGATCTGGTGCTGGCGGGTGGCCGCCCAGATCAGGACCCCGCCGAGCAGCGCGAGCACGATGGAGGTGCCGGCCAGCACCCAGTCGACCCGGTGCCAGGTCGGCTCACGGCGTACCGGCTCCGAGAGCGACCGCAGCCCGCGCGAGGGTGACGACCGGATCAGCTGGACCATGGCGGCGCCCCTCTCGCCCGTCGAGGTGGTCCGCGGCGTCGGGCTCGTCGGCCGGACCGCCGGAGGGTGGAGCGCAGCGGCGGCAGCGCGAGGATCGTGTCCGGCGACCAGGGCATTGGTCGGACCTGGCGGTCCGCGGCCGGGGTCGCCGTCGGCGTCGCCGCGTCGCCGGACCCGACGATGTCGCCGGGGGGAACGGACTGCGCGTAGGGCGCGATCTTCGGCAGCGCCGAGGGAGGCTCGCTGCCCGCGATGACCGGGGTGTGCTTGCGTCCGGTCAGACCGTAGATACCGTCGTAGATCTTGCGCACCATCGGCGCCGCGGCGCCGGACCCGAGGCCGGCCTGCTCGATCATCCCGACGACGACGAACTTCGGATCCTTGGTGGGCGACCAGGAGGCGAACCAGGAGGTGTCCTGCTTGCCGAAGACCTCCGCGGTGCCGGTCTTGCCTCCGATGGAGTCCTTCGCGAACGGGAAGCCGCCGAACGCGATCTCGCCAGAGGCCAGGCCCTTGCCGAACTTCAGGGAGTTCTTGATGTAGTTGAGCACGTCCTTGCGCACCGGCACCTTACGGCGCACCTGCGGGGTGATCCGCTTGACGACCTTGCCGTGGGAGTTGACGATCGCCTTGCCGATGGTCGGCTGGAAGAGCGTTCCGCCGTTGGCCATCGCGCTGTAGGCGGTGGCCAGCTGCAGCGGGCTCACGGTGGTCTCGCCCTGACCGATGGCGAGGTCGGCGGCCTCACCGATGTTGTAACGCCAGCCGTCGGAGCAGTTCTCCTTCGCGAGCAAGGTCAGGAACGCGCGCCGGGTCGGGTCGCTGACCTGCGGGTAGCCCTTCTTGGCGTTGCCGCAGTACTGCGCCTTGTTGGCCTCCCACCGCTGCTTGAGGAAGGCGCGGCCGACGATCTGCCCGGCCGTCTGCTGTCCCCCGGGAAGGTCGATGCCGGGCTTGCTGCCGAATCCGAAGTCGCGGGCCATGTTCTGCAGGTTCTCCGCCGGCTTCTTACCGGCCAGCGCCTGGTTCTGGTCGGCGTACCACGCCTGGATGGCGTAGCGGTAGAAGAACGTGTCGCAGGAGAAGGCGAGCGCCCGGCCCAGGGTGATCGGCCCGGAGATGCTCTCGCTGTCGTAGTTGGTCTTGGTCTGGTTGCCGACCTGCAGCTTGGGGGGACAGTTGCCGGTCTGGTTGAGCGTCGTCTGCCCGTCCATGACGATCGCCGACGACGTCGACAGCTTGAACGTCGACCCGGGGGCGAACTGACCCTGGGTGGCCCGGGACACCATCGGATCGCCGCTGTCGGGGCCGCTGAGCTGCTGGAATTCCTTCTGGCTGATTCCGCCGACGAAGACGTTGGGGTCGAACGTCGGGTAGCTCGCCAGGGCGAGGACGCGGCCGGTGCGCGGATCCATCACGACCGCCGCGCCGCTGGGTGCGGCGAAGTTCTTCCCGCTCTTGGGGTCGAAGGTGGCCCGGCTCTTCTTGATCTGCGCGGCGAGCGACTGGTCGGCCAGAGCCTGCACCTTCGCGTCGATGCTGGTGACCAGCGTGTCGCCGGGCCGGGGGGCGGTGGCGGAGGCGGTTCCGGTGACCTGACCGGAGTTGTTGACGGTCACGGTCTTGATCCCGTCCACGCCGCGCAACGTCGAGTCGTAGCTCTCCTCGAGACCGCTGCGGCCGACCAGATCGCTGGAGTTGAGTGTGGACTTGCCGTCGGCGGCGTTGGTGTCGAGCTCCTCCTGGGTGACCGGCCCGACGTAACCCAGCTCGTGGGCGGCGACGGTGTGCGCGGGGTACTGGCGCACCTCCTGCGCGTCGGCGACCACGCCGGGGAAGTCCTCGCGGTGCTCGGAGATGTGCAGCACGGCCGCCGGTGAGGCGTTGTTCAGCACCGGCACCGGCTGATACGGCGACCCGGTCCAGCAGGGCTTCGGAACGTGCGGCGCGCACGGCGTCACCTGCCGGGACAGGTGCTGCGCCGGAACGTGGATCAGCGCGGCCAGGCGGGCCAGCACCGCCTTGCCGCCGTCGGCCTGACGATCCAGTGCGCTGCGGTCGACGGCGATGACGAGCGCGGTGCGGTTGTCGATCAACGGCCGGCCCACGTCGTCGACGACCGAGCCGCGCGGCGCCGGAACGACGATCTGCCGGGTGTGCTGGGCGTTGGCGGTCTGGGTCAGCTTGTTCTTGTCGAGCACCTGCAGGTAGTACAACCGGGCGCCGAGGGTCAGCAGCAACGACAGCACCAGCACCCGCAGCACAAGAAGCCGAAGCCCCGCGGCGTCTTTCATCGACCGATCCTCACCGGTAGCTCGCCGCCCGTAGCCGACGCTCAACCATCGCAACGAGTGGTACGACGACAGGTGTCAAGATCACATCGTAGAGAACCGTGGTCGGAAGGTCGGCCAGTTGGGACGCCCATTGCACACGGTCGGGTCCGATCAGGGCGAGCAGCGCGACGTAGAGCGCGAACGACCCGACCGCCGAGAGCGCGACCGCGACGATCCCGCGCAGCACCAGGTGGGTCCCGTCGGCCTCGACCAGACCGACCGCCCACCCCACCAGCAGGAAGACCAGCGCCAACAGGCCGGCCGGGTGGTTGCTGAGCAGGTCGGCGGCGAGCCCGATGGTGAAGCCCATCCCGACGCCCCACGGCACTCCGCCGACCAGGGCGCACGCCACCACGAGGACGAGCAGCAGGCTCGGGGTGCCGCCGGGTAGCGGCAGGCGGGAGAAGACCGTCGTCTGCAGCGCCAGCGCGAGGACGATCGACAGCGCGGCGACCAGCAGCCGGGCCGGGCGGCCGGTCACGGCTGGTGCTTCTTCGGCTTCGTCGGCGGCACGGGCACCCGCGCGACCGGTCGGGGGGCGACCAGGACGACCGCCACCACGTCGAGGCTGGTGAAGTCGACGTCCGGGGAGATCTTGGCCGTGGGGGTCGACGTCGTGCCGCCGCGGATCACCCTGGTGACCTTGCCGAACGGGACGCCGGCGGCGTAGGTCGACGCGCCGTAGGGGCCGGTGACGAGTTCGTCACCCACCCGGAAGGTCGACCCCGGATTGAGTGGCACGTAGGACATCGACTTGAGTCCGGCCCCGGTGACGATTCCGAGTTCGCCGGTGCGGGCGACCCGGACGCCGACCGACGACCCCGGATCGACGGCCAGGATGACCGTGCTGGTGGTGGGGCCGACCATCTTGATCCGCCCGACGAGCCCATTGGCGTTGATCACGGTCATCCCCGCCTTGACCCCGTTACGGCTGCCCGCATCGATCTGCGCGGTCCACTCGTAGCCGAGCGACGGTCCGAGCCCCAGGACGGTGCCGGTCACGGCCGTGAAGTGCGATGCGCCGACCAGCAGGCCGAGCCGGCGCAGCTCGGCCGACCGGGCGCCGTCCAGCGAGCTGGTGCTCAGGCGGCTGCGCAGCTCGGCGTTCTTGCGCCGCAGCGAGTCGATCGTGGCGGTGGTGCTGCCGATCTTGGGCAGCCCGGCGAAGAAGCGGCCGACCGGCATCACCACGGTGTTGAACCCGCGCTCCACCGGCCCGAACGCGCTGGAGGTCGCGTGGCGCGCCCCGCCCAACCCGTTGCCGCCGTAATCGAGCGCGAGCAGGCTGATGCACACCAGGAGCAGGACGACGGTGACCCGCCGCTGTCGACGGGTGGGCCGGTTCATCGTGGAATCTTCACGTTGATGTGGCCCGCCCGACCAGATCGCCGGGCGGTCAGCGCCGCAGCTCGCGCCGCGGCTCGGATACCAGCACCTGCCGGAGAGCGTCGAAGTCCTCCACGCACCGACCCGAACCCAGCGCGACCGAATGCAGCGGGTTGTCGGCGACGATGATCGGCATCGCCGTCTCGTGCCGCAGCCGCTCGTCGAGCCCGCCCAGCAGCGCGCCCCCGCCGGTGAGCACGATGCCGCGGTCCATCACGTCGCCGGCGAGCTCCGGCGGGCACTTGTCGAGCGTCGTCTTGACCGCGTCGATGATCGAATTGACCGGCTCTTCGATCGCCTTGCGGATCTCGGCGTCGCTCACCACGATCGTCTTCGGGAGTCCGCTGACCAGGTCGCGGCCCCGGATCTCCGCCTGCTGCTCCTCGGCGATGGGGAACGCCGAGGCGATGGCCATCTTGATCTCCTCGGCGGTGCGGTCGCCGAGCATGAGCGAGTATTCCTTCTTGATGTACTGGATGATCGACGCGTCGAGCTCGTCGCCGGCGACCCGGATGCTCTGGCTGGTCACGATCCCGCCCAGCGAGATGACCGCGACCTCGGTGGTTCCGCCGCCGATGTCGACGACCATGTTGCCGGTGGGCTCACTGACCGGCAGGCCCGCGCCGATCGCCGCCGCCATCGGCTCCTCGACGATGAAGACCTTGTTGGCGCCGGCGTTGTAGGTCGACTCCTTGACCGCCCGCTGCTCGACTCCGGTGATCCCGCTCGGCACGCACACGACCACCCGGGGGCCGCGCACCAGGTGCCGGCGGCGGTGCACCTTGCGGATGAAGTAGCGGAGCATCCGCTCGGTCGTCTCGAAGTCGGCGATGACGCCGTCCTTGAGGGGGCGGACCGCGACGATGTTGCCGGGCGTCCGCCCGATCATCCGCTTGGCCTCGCTGCCGACCGCGAGGATCTCACCGGTGTTGGTGTTGATCGCCACCACCGACGGCTCGTTGAGCACGATACCGCGGCCCCGGACATAGACCAGCGTGTTGGCGGTGCCCAGGTCGACGGCCATGTCTCGACCGAGGAACGACAGTGAGCTTCGTGTCATTAGCGGGACCCCCGGCGGCCAGATCTCGTCAGTCAACAGCGGTCCGATCGTACCGTCGGATGCCGATATTGCCGGGGAACTACCCGAACTGCGCAAGTCTCGTTCCGGTCACACCCCGGACCGCCCCGGCGGTCACCGCAGCAGCAGCCGCTCCAGCCGCCGGGAGGTGACCGCGAGGCCGGCCAGACCCATGATCATCAGGTAGGCGACGTGCCCGAGCAGGCCCGGCCCGACGCCCACCCCGGTCGTGAGCGCCCGGATCAGCTCGACCCCGTGGTAGAGCGGCGTGCACTCCACCACGATCTGCAGGGTCCGGGGGTAGGTCGAGAGCGGGTAGAAGGTCGTCGCGAACAGAAACATGGGCAGGATGGCCAGTTGGACGAACTCGAAGTCCTGCCAGCTGCGCATGTACGACGTCGCGGCCATGCCGACCGCGCCGAACGCGAAGCCGATCACGGCGGTCGCCGGCAGGGCGAACACCGCCCACCATGAGTCGACCAGGCCCATCGCCAGCATGACGATCAGGAACGCGGCGGAGTAGCCCAGCCCGCGCAGCTGGGCCCAGGTGATCTCCCCCACTGCGACGTCGCCGGCGCCGACCGGTGTGGACAGGATCGAGTCGTAGAGCTTGGCGTAGTGGAGCTTGAAGAAGAGGTTGGTCGAGTCGTAGACCGCGCCGTTCATGGCCGAGGAGGCGAGCAGTCCGGGGGCGACGAAGGTGGTGTAGCCGATCGAGTGCCCGGCCACCGTGACGTGCCCGACCAGGGCTCCGATGCCGACGCCGACCGAGAACAGGTAGAACAGGGGTTCGAAGAAGCCGGACACGATGATCAGCCAGGCCCGCCGGTAGACCATCAGGTTGCGCTCGACCATCAGCCAGGCCCGGCTGCTCACCGGGGGCAGCGGCGCGATCCGGGCGAGCAGGGTGGCGGTCCCGCCGCCGGCCGGGCCACTCACCGGACCAGCCTGGTGCGGTAGGCCCAGCGGGCCAGGGCCACGCCGAGGACGACCCAGACCAGCAGGTACCCGATGTGCAGCAGGCTGGCGCCCGGGGTCGCCGTACCGAGGGTGAACCTGCGGCAGAGGTCGACGCCGTTCCACAGCGGCGTGGCGTAGGCGATCGGACGGATCACCGCGGGGAGCTGGGTGACGGGGAAGAACACCCCGGAGAACAGGAACATCGGCACGATCACGAAGCGGAGCAGCGCCGCGAGGCCCGCATCGTTGCGGCGGGTCGCGGCGTAGGCCATGACCGGTGCGGCGAACGCCAGCCCGGTCAGGACGCCGGCCGGCACCGCCAGCAGCGCCAGCGGCGAGCGGACCGCGCCGAACGCGGCCATCACGGCGAGGTAGACCGTGCAGGTCGAGAGCAGCCGCACCCCGATCCAGGCCAGGTGCCCCAGCATGACGTCGGCCGCGCCGAGCGGTGTCGCCATCATCGCGAAGTACGTCTTGCCCCAGGTGACGGCGTCCATGACCGGGTACGTCGACTCACCCGTGGCGGTCTGCATCGCGGTGGCCGCGAGCAGCCCCGGGGCGATGAAGTCGATGTAGCTGACCCCGCCGAGGGAGGCGGAGCTGCCCGAATGGTGGTTGACCAGGGTGCCGAGGCCCACCCCCATCGCGGCGAGGAAGAGCACCGGGCTGATCACGCTGGAGACGACCGACCCACGCCAGGCCCGCTTGTACTGGTAGGCCCAGTGCCGCATGGACCGGAAGGCGAAGGTCGTCGACACGCGTCACTCCACCAGGCTTCGGCCGGTCAGCCGGAGGAAGACGTCCTCCAGCGAGCTGCGGCGTACCAGGACGCTCAGCGGCCGCAGGCCGCGGCGGTGGGCCGCGGCCGCCGCGGCGTCGCCGTCGTCGGTGTAGAGCAGCAGCCGGTCGGGCAGCACCTCGACCCGGTCGGCGAGCCCGTCGACCTTCCCGGCCATGTCCTCGTGCTCACCGGGTTCGAAGCGCAGTTCGAGCACCTCCCGGGTGCTGTAGCGGGCGATCAGGTCCCGCGGCGAGCCGTGCGCGACGATGCGCGCCTTGTCCATGACGACCAGCCGGTCGCACAGCTGCTCGGCCTCGTCCATGTAGTGCGTGGTCAGTACCTGCGTCACCCCCTGCTGCTTGAGCCGGAACAGCCGGTCCCACAGCGCGTGCCGTGCCTGCGGGTCCAGCCCGGTGGTCGGCTCGTCCAGGAGCATCAGCTCGGGCTCGTTGATCAAGGACCGGGCGATCGTCAGCCGGCGCTTCATGCCGCCGGAGAGCGGCTCGACCTGGTCGTCGGCCCGCTCGGTGAGCTGGACGAAGTCGAGCAGCCGGTCGCAGCGCTCCCGGATCGTGGCCCGCGGGATGCCGAAGTAGCGACCGTAGATGTAGAGGTTCTCCCGCACGGTCAGGTCGCGGTCGAGGGTGTCCTCCTGCGGCACCACGCCCAGCCGCGCCCGGATCGCCGGGCCGTCCGCTGCCGGATCCATGCCGAGGATGCGCAGCACCCCTTCGCTGACCGGGGAGACGCACCCGATCATCCGCATGGTGGAGCTCTTGCCCGCGCCGTTGGGCCCGAGGAAGCCGAACGCCTCGCCGCGCTCGACCGTGATGTCGATGCCGTCGACCGCGACGAAGTCACCGAAGCGCTTGGTCAGCCCTTCGGCACGGATCAGCGGCTCGCCACGATCGGGGTCCACAGGAGAAAAACCTAACCGGGCGGCGATGCACTTTCGGTCAGGTTGGTGATCTTTGCGACCCGGCGAGCCGCCGGGCTAGTCGCCGATGTCGGGGAAGAAGAGCTTGATCTCGCGCGCTGCCGACTCCGGAGAGTCCGACCCGTGCACGATGTTCTCCTGCACCTCGAGGGCGAAATCCCCACGCACGCTGCCGGTCGCGGCCTTGAGCGGGTCGGTGGCGCCGGCGAGCGCGCGGAACGACGCGATGGCCCGCGGGCCCTCGACGACCATCGCGACGAGCGGGCCCGAGGTGATGAAGTCGACCAGGTCGGCGAAGAAGGGCTTGCCGTCGTGCTCGGCGTAATGCGTCTGCGCGCTGTCCCGATCGAGGGTGCGCAATTGCAGCGCCACCAGGTCGAGACCCTTGCGCTCGCATCGGCCGATCACCTCCCCGACGAGGCCGCGGCGGACACCGTCGGGCTTGACGAGGACGAGAGTGCGTTCAGTCACGGGCCAGACGGTAACGGGTGCGCGGGCCGTCCCGGACAATGGGGGGATGCGCTCCGAGCTGATCACCGTGCGGACCGGGTCCGCCGAGACGGTGTACGACCTGACCGACGAGTGCCGGGAGTTCGTGGCCGGCGGCGGGGACGGCCTGCTGCAGGTCTTCGTCCCGCACGCGACCGCGGGCCTGGCTCTCATCGAGACCGGGGCGGGCAGCGACGAGGATCTGCTCGCCGCGCTCCGCGATCTGCTGCCGGCCGACGGTCGGTGGCGGCACCGGCACGGGTCGCCGGGTCACGGCCGATCCCACGTCATGCCGGCGCTGATCCCGCCGTACGCGACCGTTCCGGTGCTCGACGGGCGGCTGGCGCTGGGAACCTGGCAGAGCCTGTGCCTGGTGGACCTCAACGTCGACAACGCGACCCGCGAGGTCCGGCTGTCGTTCCTCGCCGGCTGAGCCGTCGCCGGATCAGACCGACGTCGCCTGGGCCAACTCGAACAGGGCGTGCACGTCGTGGGTCGCCGCGGCGACCGCCACCGTGGCGAGGACCAGGGGCACGGCCGCGGCGAGCAGCAGCAGCGGCCGCGAACGCACCGGTTCGGCGAGCAGGGCCCGCACCCGGACGACGACGTCGGCTCCGCCGGCCGCCATCGCACCGACCGGCACCCGGGCTGAGTGCCGGCCGAGGAGCGCGGCCCGGGCGAGGGCCGCGGCCGCGACCTTCCGGTCGCCGGCGGCACGGGCCGCGCTTTCATCCGCCCAGCGCTCGGTGGCCAGCCGGGCGGCTGCGGGCAGCGCCGCAAGCATGGGGTTGAGCGCGGCCGCCACCGAGACGACGGTGTTGTGCCAGTGGTGGTGGTGCTCGAGATGGGCCCGTTCGTGGGCGATGACCACCCGGCGGTGCTCGGGCGGCAGCGTGGCCAGGAGTTCGCGGGAGACGACGACGCGGCCCGGGCGGCCGGGGACGGCGTAGGCATTCATCCCGGCGTCGGCCAGGACGAGCAGCG
Organism: Mycobacteriales bacterium; assembly: GCA_036497565.1. NCBI lineage: Bacteria > Bacillati > Actinomycetota > Actinomycetes > Mycobacteriales > Mycobacteriales bacterium. Next base: position 5,181 of record DASXJE010000148.1, on the reverse strand, counting down.
GGGTCGACGGTTGCGGCAGCCGGTGACAGGTGCGGTAGGCCTCCACCAGTGCGCCGAGGCGCCGGACCAGCGCGGTCAGGGCCAGGACGCCGACGACGACGACGCAGGCCAGCGCGACCCACCCGACCGGGCGCCCGACCGGGTCGGCGTGCCGAAGGGCGGCGACCGTCCAGTGCCCCGCGACCGCGATGTCCGGCACCTGGCCGATGATCGTCAGGGCGAGCATCCCGAGCGCCGCCGCCGCGCCGACTGCGGACGTCACGGCTCCGATGGTCAGCAGCCAGGTGGCGTGGGCCGGCGGGAGTCGGCGCGCCACCCACGGGCCGCCGAGACCGAAGACCAGGGAGAGCGCCAGGGGCAGGTAGACGTCGAACCGCATCAGTTGGGCCCGTCCGTCCCCTCGGCCCGGCGGATCAGGTCGGTGAGCACCCGCTCATCCTCGCCACTGAGGCCGTCGACGAACAGCGCGAGCACCGACGCCCGATCGGCGCCGTGATCGAGCAGCGCCCGCATCTGGGCCGCGGCGATACCGGCCTGGTCGAGGACCGGGGCGTAGGCGTAGGCGCGGCCGCTGCGATGCCGCTCGACCACCGCCTTGTCGTGCAGCCGGGTCAGGATCGTCATCACCGTGGTGTAGGCCAGATCGCCGCCGAGCGAGTCGCGGACCTGCGCGGCGGTGAGCGGCGCGGCGGCGGCCCAGAGCGTTGCCAGCACCTCGGCCTCCAGGGCACCGGCCGGCCGTCGACTCTCGCTCACCGCACGCACCTCCCGGACGTGGCGCCGCCTGCGCGACGGCACCTCAAGCCATTCTCCCGCACCGGGCCACCATCGTGCTGCCCGACCCGACCTGCCAACTACACCACTGTCGTAGGTCAGCGGCGTAAGAGCTGCGACCGCACCCGCAGCTCGTAGACCCAGATCGCCAGGAAGATCACACCGAGGACGTACATCGCGAGCGTGAACACGCCGCAGGCGATCACCGCGAACTGCAGCACCGTGGCGAGGATCAGCCCGGCCCGGCGCGGGACGACGAACGCGGTGACCAGCAGCAGCGCGAAGAGGACCAACAGGATCACCAGCCGGCCGGTGGTGAGCCCCGGGCCGGTCTGGGCGATCGCCCGCGGCACGAACAGCACCATCAGGGCCTCGAGTCCGAGGGTGCCGGCCAGCACACCGCGCACGGCCCGCTCGGCGCGCTGCGTGCGCTCCGCGTGCTCCGTGCTCGGGTCGCCGGTCATCGTCCGGCGAGCAGCAGCCGGGCATCGCCGGCGGTGATGACCGAACCGGTGACGAGTACGCCGGCCCCGCCGACCATGTCGGCGTCCTCCTCGGTCAGCGCGACGGCCGATTCGATCGCATCGTCGAGGCGGGGCTCGACGGTGACCCGGTCGTGCCCGAAGACGTCGACCACCGCATCGGCCAGCTCGTCGGCCGACATCCGCCGATGCGAGGAGTTCTCCGTCACGACGACCGCGTCCAGCACGGGTTCGAGCACCTCGAGCATGCCGCGCACGTCCTTGTCGGCGAGCATCGCGACCACACCGACCAACCGGCGGAAGTGGAAGGACTCCTCGAGCGCCGCCACGGTCGCGCGCATGCCGTGCGGGTTGTGGGCCGCGTCGATGAGCACGGTCGGCGAGCTGCGAACCGCCTCGAGCCGGCCGGGTGAGGTGACTGCGGCGAACCCTTCCCGCACGGTCTCGACGACCAGCGCGCGGTCCTGACCGGCGCCGAAGAACGCCTCCACTGCGGCGAGAGCGACGGCGGCGTTCTGCGCCTGGTGGGCGCCGTAGAGCGGGAGGAAGATCTCGTCGTAGGTGCCGCCGAGGCCCTGCAGGGACAGCATCTGGCCGTCGATGGCGACCCGGCGTTCCTGGATCCCGAACTCCATCCCCTCTCGGGCGACGGTGGCGCCGACCTCGACGGCGCGGGACAGCAGCACCTGCGCCGCGGCCGGTTGCTGGTCGGCGAGGATGGCCACCGCGTCCGGCTTGATGATGCCGGCCTTCTCGGTGGCGATCTTCTCGACCGTGTCGCCGAGGTAATTGGCGTGGTCGATCGCCACCGGCGTCACGACGGCGACCCGCCCGTCGGCGACGTTGGTGGAGTCCCACGAGCCGCCCATCCCGACCTCGACGATCGCGACGTCGACCGGCGCGTCGGCGAACGCGACGAAGGCCATCGCGGTGAGGACCTCGAAGTAGGACAGCGGGATCGGCAGCTTGGCGTCGACCATCTCCAGATAGGGCGCGATGTCGTCGTAGATCTCGACGAACCGGGCCGGGCTGATCGGGTCGCCGTCGATGCTGATGCGCTCGGTGACCGACGCGAGGTGCGGGCTGGTGCTGCGGCCGGTCCGCAGCCCGAAGCTCTGGAACAGCGCGTCGACGATCCGGGCGGTCGAGGTCTTCCCGTTGGTGCCGGTGATGTGGACGACCGGGTAGCTGCGCTGCGGCGAGCCGAGTACGTCGACCAGCGCCTCGATCCGCTCCAGTGTCGGGTCGAGCCGCGACTCCGGCCACCGGGCTGCGAGTTCGGCCTCGACCCGGGCGAAGGCGGCGTGCACAGCCGCCTCGTCGGGCACCGGCCCCTGGCTGGTCACAACGTGACCTCGTACTGCGGCGGAGCGGCGTCGGACGCGGCGAACTCGACCGTGGCGACCCGGCCGGCGGCCTTGACGTCGTCGAGGACCGTCCGCAGCGCGGTGAGCGCCGCATCGTCGCCGGAGACGACCAGCTTGACGACGTCGGCCCGCATCGACAGCTTGGCGTCGGACTTCGCCTTGCGGACGGCGGCGATCGCGTCGGCGGCCGCGGCGAGCATGCCGGGCACGATCTCGCCCGCAGCCGCGCGCAGCGGCGCAGCCTCGGGCCACGACGCCAGATGCACCGACCCGTCCTGCCACCACGACCACACCTCGGCGGTCACGAACGGCAGGACCGGGGCGAAGAGCCGGAGCAGCGTGGCGAGCGCGATCGACAGCGTGGCCCGGGCCGAGGCGGCGTCAGGCTCGCCGCGTTCGCCGTACGCACGCGCCTTCACCAGCTCGAGGTAGTCGTCGCAGAAGGACCAGAAGAAGGCCTCGGTGCGCTCGAGCGCGGCGGCGTAGTTGTTCGCGTCGTAGGACGCGGTGGCGAAGTCGACCACCGCGGCGAGCTCGGCGAGCAGCGCCCGGTCCAGCGGGGAGGTGACCGTCGCTGCGGCGGCGGCGTCCGCGGGCTGCGCGGTCACGCCGGTACCGAGCGCGAACCGGCTGGCGTTGAGCAGCTTCACGGCGAGCCGGCGGCCCACCTTGATCGCGCCCTCGTCGTAGGCCATGTCGGTGCCGAGCCGGCCGTTGCAGGCCCAGTAGCGGAAGGCGTCGGTGCCGTGCCGCTCGAGCGGCTGCATCGGGGTGACCGCGGTGCCCTTGGACTTCGACATCTTCTTGCGGTCCGGGTCGAGGATCCAGCCGGAGAGCGCGGCGTCGGTCCACGGCAGGCTGTCGTGCTCGTGGTGCGCCCGCACGATGGTGTCGAAGAGCCAGGTGCGGATGATGTCGTGCGCCTGGGGGCGCAGGTCCATCGGGAAGACCCGGGCGAACAGGTCGGGGTCACGCTCCCACCCGCCGGCGATCTGCGGGGTCAGCGACGACGTCGCCCAGGTGTCCATGACATCGGGGTCGGCGGCGAACCCGCCGGCCTTGCCCCGTTGGTCCTCGATGTAGCCGGGCGGGACGGCGCTCGCCGGGTCGATCGGGAGCTCGGACTCCGCCGGCACGATCGGGTCGTCGTACTGCGGCTCGCCCAGCTCGTTGACGCGGTACCACAGCGGGAACGGCACGCCGAGGAAGCGCTGCCGGCTGACCAGCCAGTCGCCGGTCAGACCGTCCACCCAATTCTCGTAGCGGTGCCGCATGAACGGCGGGTGCCAGCGCAGCTCGCGGCCCCGCTCGATCAGCGCCGCCCGCAGATCGAGGTCGCGGCCGCCGTTGCGGATGTACCACTGCCGGGTGGTGACGATCTCCAGCGGCCGGCTGCCCCGCTCGTAGAACTTCACCGGGTGCGTGATCGGCCGCGGCTCGCCGTCGAGGTCGCCCGAGGCCCGCAGCAGGTCGAGGATCTGTGCCTGCGCCGACTTCGGGGTCTTGCCGGCCAGCTGCTCGTAGGCAGCGCGGCCCGGCTCCGATTCCAGCCAGGGCGGGGTGTCCGGCTGCAGCCGGCCGTCCCAGCCGATGACCGACCGCGTCGGCAGCGCCAACTCACGCCACCACGTGACGTCGGTGGTGTCGCCGAAGGTACAGATCATGGCGATGCCCGAGCCTTTGTCCGGCTCGGCCAGGTGATGGGCGACGATCGGCACCTCGACGTCGAACAGCGGCGTCCGCACGGTCTGGCCGAACAGCGGCTGATAGCGCTCGTCGTCGGGGTGCGCGACGAGGGCCACGCAGGCCGGGATCAGCTCGGGCCGGGTGGTCTCGATGTGCACCGGACCCGCGGCGCCGTGGAACGCGACCCGGGCGTAGGCACCCTCGACGTCCTTCTCCTCCAACTCGGCCTGGGCGACGGCCGTGCGGAACGTGACGTCCCAGAGGGTGGGCGCCTCGGCCTTGTAGGCCTCGCCGCGGGCCAGATTGCGCAGGAACGCCCGCTGCGATGTGGCCTGGGCGATCGGGCCGATGGTCTGGTAGGTCAGATCCCAGTCGACCGACAGCCCGACCCGGCGCCAGAGCTCCTTGAACGCCGTCTCATCCTCCGCGCTGAGCTGCACGCACAGTTCGACGAAGTTGCGGCGGGAGATCGGCAGTTCCTGCTTGCCGGGCTTGGCCGGCGGGGTGAAATCGGGGTCGTAGGGCACGCCGGGGTCGCAGCGCACGCCGTAGACGTTCTGCACCCGCCGCTCGGTGGGCAGGCCGTTGTCGTCCCACCCCATCGGATAGAACACCGCTTTGCCGCGCATCCGCTGATACCGGGCGATCGCGTCGGTCTGGGTGTAGGAGAAGACGTGCCCAGGGTGCAGCGACCCGCTCACCGTCGGCGGCGGGGTGTCGATCGAGTAGACCTCGTCCCGGCCGCGGCTGCGGTCGAAGCGGTAGGTGGCCTCTTCGTCCCATACCGCGAGCCACTTGTCCTCGAGGCCGTCGAGGCTGGGCTTGTCGGGCACGCGGGGCGGGGTCATGACCTAAATGCTAACGAGCGCCGT